>CAZIJM010000104.1:0-5391 GCA_964539695.1 uncultured Methanomassiliicoccales archaeon
AGAGAGAAAACGTAAAATTATTTCTTAACAACCCCTTAACTTTTACAGGCATATTCGTTTTGAATGCTTATACAACAATTATATAGAATAATGCAACGGAAAGGCTATCGCCCAACCTGGTATCCTAGAAAAAGAATTATGTCGTATATTAAACAATCGTGCTCTGGAATCTCATGCCGAATAGTTACGAAATAGAAGAATGATAAGCAAGCATCAAGTAATTAAATGAATACTACCTTGGTTCAGTTTACCTCATAAAGGAACTTGTCCTGTAAAAAGATTGAAAAATAGAAGTATGTTGCTTTCGTGATACATGGAACCGTGATGGTATTGTTGGTTGCAATGCTTTTTCATGATAATTTGATATAAGAACAAGAAGAACTATACTTGAACAGTATCCTATGGACCATAGAGATTTGGTTCATACTGTACACCCTTAACATAAGCAGAGTATTGACCATAGCTTAAAAGGATTTGTTTGACCCTGTTGAATTATAATTTACTAACTGGTCTAATTCCAACCAAGTTGTAATCATTAATTCGCATCTCGTATACTGTCGTTAGGAGAAGGTCCATTTCAGTTTCAGGGATGAAAATGGTGGATATGGATAGATCCGGATCATCGCATAAGAAGATGCGGACCCTCCCCCTCTGTCGAAAAAGGGGAAGAAGCCTCGGTTAAGGTTTGGATCAGTCGGGAAGATAGTCTTTCCATATTGCTCTGCAAAGACCTCCGAGAACGCTGTATATATAGCGGCGAATCTGCTGACTACACCAACGGCGCCACCCGTAACGGGCAGCCCGTCGACGGCACCCAGGTTCCCTGCAAAGACAGGAAGAACGTGACGGTAAGCGTTGCGAGCACGAACATGAGAGACTTCCTACTCTTAAGTGTCCCCAGAAAAAATATAGTCAGTATGCCCCACAAGAGCAGCCATGTGCCCAGCGTGTCACCGTCTCCGGACATCTTCTCGATGCCCGCGTGGGTCGCAACGAAAGTGAACCAGAACATCCCGTAGAGAGTGAACGCCACAGTCCCAAAGGTGTTTCCGTTTTTGCATTCCATGATCCCTGCCATAATCTGTGCGAGGCCTCCAACGAAGATGCCCATCGTGAGTGTGACGCCGTCTAACAGTAGGACATTGGCGTTCTGCAGCGATAGTAGTACTGTTATCATGCCGAATCACAGCAGCCCAAGAGAGACGTGGGATTAGCTTTTTTGGTCGGCTGTGTTTTGTCGGCCATGCCTAGAAAATGTTGGACATGATATAGAAACCAGAAGTTTCTCATGGTGACGTACTAAACACTAAGTAAATTAGTGTGACAAATGCTTTTTTGGACGGATTCCAACTGATTCGATCGTTTTCTGAACCTGCTTCCAGCTTCGCGATCCTCGGGAGAGAGTCGCGGGTGCACATTTTTCATCGTTTCGGATAATAGGAAAGATGAGTTTATATAGTACGTTATAATATAATGCTATATTGGTAATTTCCATAGAGGTCCAGAGAAGATCAGAAAAATCAAGAAACTGAAGAACACAGTGGTTACGAAGAATAAAGCGAATGGTTCGAAGAAGTACGCGATCGGCGAGAGGAAGGGTGTGAAGTACGTTAGTAGTTTCAATTCACAACTAGTAAACAGAACCGTCATCGGGCACATCGTCGACAACATGTATGTACCGTTTTTTCCCGGCTTAGGTGGGAGAATCATATCTTCGACCTTTTGGAGAGGATCAGCATAGACGGGGCCAAGAAGTGGATGTTTTCGGCTTTCAGATTTGGAGAATGAAAACAAACCACTATCTATTAATTGACGGGTATCTCAAAACCAATGGCTCCAAGGTCAACGATCTGGCGCATTATTTACGCAAAGCCGCGATTAAAAGGCGTGGGACATCTTACTCATCTACACCTATGACCTGGAGGCGAAGGAGATAGTCGCGTCCTAAATATTCCCTTAGAACAGACTGGACTATACGGACTACAAGAGGTTTCTGGAAGACAACGACATAGAGCATGGTGTCATCATCATTGACAAAGAGTTTCCTTCATTAAAGATCAGGGCGGTTCTGAAGGACCGCGCAGAACTCTACCACATTATATTCCTCAAGGATAATCATCAAGAAGTATGATCTACTAGACTTCGAAGGTTTCCTTAAAGGCTTTGACCACAAGATCCTGTACAAGAAGGCGGCGGCCAAAGGCCGCTGCCTGTACGTCTTCAAAGATCTGCCCCGATCTCCGAGCAGGCGGAGAACATGTAGCCAGGATGGACTGCAGCAAAAGGTTTGATCAAAAGTCATTCGGGAGGAAGTTCGCCAAGGTCGGAGTGCTGGTCTTCGAATCCGGTTTGGACTTGGGTCGGGGTCAAGATGCTTTGCATACGTCCGAAGAAGGCACTTCAAGATAAAGATTTAGTACTGTGACAAGGAAAACTTCTAATTAGTATTAGAACGTAGTCAAAATGTCGTCCTGATGAAAGGCCACACGGTTCCGCTTAATAAAGATAGTTATAAGCAGAGACTGACTAAGGGAACAGAGGACGTACTTTCTGGTCGACGGATGGAGGGAGAAAGAGTAAAGTGTTTGAACCCCCACTATGGAGCTAGAATAAAAGGTATGAGAGAACGACTGGCGAATTAACCGTCAGTCTCCCACTCGATTGTTTCGCGGATCACCGTTCACAGTCCTGTCGGTGACTATTATCCGCCTTGAATAGTCGTCTATTTGTACTGTCGACTTTCTTTCGCTGTTGTTGTTCATAAAATCTATGGTTAGAATAACTGAGTTTCGGACAACTCAGCAATCCCCTTTATCTATCTTCATGGTGTTGGTTCAAACATGAACCTTTTATACAGGGAATCTCGCCCCGTTCTCCCAAGGAACCTAGTCTGTCTGATCGTCATTGTCCTCGTGGTCATTTTCGCATTCATAGTCTTCTCTCAGCACGTCCAGGACACGGAGATGTCATCCTGGACTATCCTGATTATCGCCGTCATCTTCACTGTTATCATCATTCTCCTCATGGTCCTGAGGATGGATGTAGATGTCAACGGCGAGTGTGTCAGGATAATCTACATGTTTAAGAGGATGGGATTCGGCAGATAGGATATCTTTGAGGTCCACACCGGAGACCTGACTGAGATAAGGAACTATGAAAACCAGAATCTAAAGGGGGTAAAGCACAGGTCGTACGCTTGCGTCGAGGACGATGAAGAAGTCGTTCTGAAGCTCACAGGCAAGAGGGTAGTTGTGTTTTTTCCCAAGGTGCATGCCGATACGACAGAGATACTGCTGATCGCCGATCCAGAGCCCGCACAGGATCCCGGGAGAGGGCAGGAGGGGGAGTGAGATGCCCGCCACTACGTTCCACTGGATTAGGATCCAGACATTCTGCTATGCCACCGAAAGAAAGAATCTCCTCGAGGAGGTCATGAAGGAGCTCCTGGGGGACGCCGAGTACTTCGAGGAGCTCATGGACAGCGAGTACGGGAACACGATAACCATCTTTAAAGCCAGGCTTACCAGGCAGAGGCAGTATCGTGACCTGTTCTTGCACCTTGGCCCGGAGATAGTCGGGTGGATCTCGGAGGACCTGGGTAATCGTGTAGATGAGGACTGCATGTTCTACATTCGCCTGGACAAGCAGAAAGCCGTCCAGGGGGTGTATGAGATCGCCCACCACGGCGACGTGATAGCGGTAACAGGCAAGGTGCAGTCACACCCAGCAAGGAAGGAGGTCGCTGAGAGGGTTCTGGGGGAGTTTCTCAGGTCACTCTTTCAGTCCCCGGGCTCTTCCGACAGGGACTCCTGAGGGGCCACAGAAAATTCGCACTCGGTGGCCCTGCGGCCCTTGACCGCGGTTACTCTGATAGTGACCCTGCCGACGTTAACAGTGTCCCCACGGACCGGCGAGCGATCCAGTCTATAAAAGACGTAACCGGTCACAGAGTAGTCATCGTACTCGCCGGGGTCGAAATCCGCCCCGAGCTCCTTCGTAACATCATAGATGTTGGCATCGCCATTGACCCTGTAGCGGCCATCTCCAAGGGGGATCATATCCGGGTGGATGATGTCACTCTCGTCCCATATGTCGCCCACAAGCTCCTCCAGGATATCCTCTAGAGTAACGATGCCCATGGTGCCACCGTAGGAGTCCAACACCACAGCCATGTGGATCTTGGTCTTCTGGAAGTCGCTAAGGATGTCGGCGATGCTCATCGTCTCGGGTACGTACTTCATGGGCTTCATCATGTTCCTGATCGATGACCTCACGCCAGTGAACATGGAGGAAAAAAACTCTTTAAAGTAAACCACTCCGATGATGTTGTCAATGCTGCCGTCGTAGACGGGAAGCCTAGTGTAACCAGTGGAGGTGAATCTTTCCCCCAACTCCTGGGGTGTGGCGGACACGTCAATACCGATGACGTCCACCCTGGGCACGAACACCTCCTCGACTTGGGTGTCGTTGAACCTGATGGCAGACTTGATTAGTCTGCTCTCACTCTCCTCCAGTATGCCGTCATCCTCGATCTCGTCTATCATGATCTCGAGCTCGTCCTCGGTCATGACGACCTCCTTGCCGGCGGTCTTCCTACCGATGGCCCCAGTGAACTTGGTGAACAAGAACGATACCGGCGAGAATAGCTTCTCCACCACTCCCACGACGCCACACACCCTTATGGCGTATTTTTCCGGGTTCCTCTTGGCCACGGTCTTAGGAGTGATCTCCCCGCATATTAGGACGATAATAGTCATGACCACGGTGGAAAGCAAGGAGACTTTCCCGGAGGCTAGGGAGACGAAAACCAACCCCAGTGCGGTAGTGGCCAGAGAACTTGCTCCGATGTTAACCAGGTTGTTTCCGATGAGGATGGTCGTGAGGAACTTGTCGTAGTCCTTTAGGATAGCCAGGACCTTCTCCGCTTTCTTGTCCCCGTCCTTTGCCATCTTCTTCAGCCTAAACTGATTGGCGCTGGTGAAGACGGTCTCGGACATAGAGAAGAACGCTGAGCAGACTATTAGCAGGGCAATGATTACGATGTAGATGATCGTTATAGATTCCATGGGTTCAGTTGCCCCCGAGTTGAAGTGTCTTTTGTGACAATTACATTAATCACTTTCCAACATTCCCCATGGCATGGATATAAACGTAGCGATTAGCGCAATATTGTTGCACAATTCTATAGACGTGACGGACTGAGCCGGTCATCAGACCGGCTCAGTCACCTTTCACCACAACTCCGTTGCCAGTCTTTTCGAGCACTTAGGCGCAGAAATCTTTATAGAAGTTGATCGACATCGTATTGAGGAAGATCTCAAGGAAGATCCCGTTGTCGGTAATGATCTATATGCTTGTTGATTATCCATAAAGTCGAAAAAGATGCATTCC
>CAZIJM010000105.1:0-5364 GCA_964539695.1 uncultured Methanomassiliicoccales archaeon
CGCGCACATGCGTGCACGTTATTGAGTTCAAGTGACAAACTCAAGCTTTAGATCCATCATGTGAAGCACCTTCTCAGGGCAAGCACCCTCACATCTCCTGCAGGCCACCCCAGCACACCTGTCTGACTGTATAACAGCACGGCGCTGGGACATACCCTCGAGGACGATGTCGATGGCGTTCTCCGGACAGGCTTTGACACACTTCCTACATCCGATGCAACCTTTAACGACGTCGGTGAGCTCAGTCCCGCACTTGATGATCTTCACCTTGCACTTCTCTGTGTCAGGCAAATCCCTGGCAACCAGGCGGGTAACCCTAATATCCTCCGGATCCGGAAACGGCGGCAGTGGTTTCAGGCCGTAGATCTCCATCATAGGGTTGTACTGGTCCATGGGCATACTGGAGCACCAGAGTGAGAACTCGATAGAGTACACGTTTTTAAAGAACTCTGAGGTGGCGAACATGCAGTGAGTAGCCCTCAGCTTTTTCGCGAAGACCTTCAGACCTTCCAGGTCTATTTCGCCCAGGACAATCCTCCTCGCCATGGAAATGGACGTGTTCCCTAACTGGACGATCTCCGTTGCGCCTGGGGTGACCATGCCCACCTCCTGGGCTTTCCTGGCATCCACGTAGAGCCCGGATGCTCCGGACATATATGCCTTCTTCACGTCGTCCACCCATAAGCCGGACTCGTTCAGGAGTGTGAGGAACCCGGCGCGGAGAGCACCAATAGCCTTGCCAGCCTCCTCCACATCGCGTTCAGAAATGGATATTCCGTCCTGGAGGTGGAGCCTCCCGTCTGGCGTTTCGATCTTCGGAGGGATGATGATGCCAGTCTTTATCCCATTAGCCAGGGCGACGATCACTCCGGTACCAGTGATTCCTACAGCCTTGCCGTGCATGGCCCCCTCCTCGATGACCTTCCCAGTCACCGGGTCGATCATATCCCCCTCCATATTAGCGATAGTGTCGTCCAGGACATAGCATCTCCAGCCCCTGTCGGTGATCTCTATATCACTGATGGCTCCAGGGGCAGCGAGCATTCCACATTCGATCTCCTGACCCTCCAATGCAGGACCTGCTGCGGCGGATCCGGTGTACACGTTACCGTCCCTAACCAGGGCCATCTCTGCGTTGGTGCCGTAGTCTACCACGATGCATGGCTCTTTCTCTTTCAGGATGTTAGTCATCAGCATCATAGCGATGGCGTCCGCCCCGATCTCGTGGGTAACCGCCGGAGGAATCACGACTTTCGCGTCGGGCATGTCCTTAAGCCCAAGGGAAGATGCGTTCACGATGTCTCCGTCCCTGGGAGGCGACTCGATACCCAAGGACTTGATCATGTTCTTCCCGGCGTAGGCCAAATCCCTGATCTCGATGTTTTGGAATAGGGAGAGTTGGAACGGGTTACCACAAACTGCTATCACCTCCACCTTCGACAGGTCTATGCCGAACTCCGTGAACATGTTGTTGGCAGTCTCAATCATTAGCCTGTTGGCCACGTCTTTCCCGGCCTTTATGGCGAAATTCACATGGTCTATGACGTTCATTCCCGGGATGGGGTGCTTCTCCGTGATGGCGGTCCCCAGTGTCTCCTCGGTGTCCAAATCCAGGATTTGGCACCTCATGCCGCTGGTGCCGATGTCCAGTGCTATTCCGTACCTCATGCTCACACTTCTCTCTTGATGCTAAAGCCCGCGCTGTTGACGACCATAACGGCTACTCCAATCTCCAGTGGGTCGTGAATGATCGCCTTGGCCCTGTCCCTTCCTACTTGGTCATAGTAGTGGGGGATCCCGGGGCTAGAAATAATGGATTCCTCGACGATGATATCACCGGGAATGATGAACGGCGCTGCGTTGAGTAGCAGTGTGTGGTCGGAGATGGCCTTCGCCACGTCCCTCAGTGGCTCAGCGCCGTACTTCCCGAGGCGCTCAGCCTTCTCGTAGATGATGTCGGTTACGAACACCTTCGCACCCATTTCTTGCAGGAACCTCACAGCCCAGGTGCCTACAAAACCAGCGCCTATAACCAGCACATCCTTGCCGTCGAGCCCGCCAGCGGCGTTCTTCAGCGCCACGGAGTAGCCCTTGGCAGTGCCCCAGGAGTTATCGGTGTACTTCTCCTCGTGAATATTGTAGGCAACGAACTTCTTATCGTCGGCCATCATGATGATATCTGCGCTATCGTCAATGCCCTCGGAGAATCCATGCACGTCCGTGCCCTCGGTGACGTGGCTGTCTATCCCGAGCCTGGAGGCTATGGCGCTGACTGATGTCGAAAAGCCGCTGATAATTCCCAATCCCGACGTGACCGGGACCACGGCCACTCTGAACCCCGAGAGGTCCGTGTCTGGATCTAGACCGGCTGCCTCTAGGGCGATGTCCTTTACTGTCTTCCCTGTGCTCTTCATTAGTCTGAAGTCCAGGCCGAGCTTGTTGTCTTTAACTCCCTCTATCTGATCAGGTGTCAACCTCGTCATCAAATCACCTTCGGGGACTCGTCAACATATTCGTGGACCCCGCATTCATCCGTTACGGCACGGATAACGTTCAGCCTTCTGGACTCAGCTTCCTCGGGGGTGGCCCCGGAAACCATAAACGTTCCACGCCACTCCCGGGCACCTGGAGTGTAGTCTGTTATGCTACGGTCGGAGCCGAAGAGGCCAGAGGCTATTTTCGGCCCCCTGACCTTGCCGAACTCTTTCTCGCCGGTCGTGCGGAGCACGCCGTCCCTGAAATGTAGGTGCCAGTAGATCCCCGAACCATTTGTCGGAGCTCTGCCAACGGGACTTCCGAGCGCCGTGGTGACGAGCTCCTCCAGGAGATTCACGCCGGTGGCCATATAGATCGCGGCAGGGGTTTGACTGGGGATGCGGACATCGATCTCCAGAACGCGGAGCCCTTTTGGCGTAAAAATGGCCTCCATGTCCATGAGAGTGCTCAGACCGATGGCCTTGGCTACGTCTCTCCCGATCCTCCCGAACAGCCTGTCGTCCTCCGGGGACAGGATACGCGGGTGGCAGCGGACCATCTTACAATCGTACTTCTCGTCAAGAACGGCCTCAGTTGTCACGTACGATGTCGCATTCCCCCCGTCACCGATGACCTCTATGGAAACACTCATCCCGTGGACGAACTCCTGAACGATTGGCTCGTCCCCTAGTTCCGCCACAACCTTAAGGCCCTTGTCCACCTCATCTTGATTGAATGCGACGGAGACGCCGACACTTCCGCTCTGGGAAGAGGGTTTTATTATTACCGGAAATCCGCATTCCGGCCAGCGCCCCGGTAATGGGACACCCACTGATTTCATAATCTCGTTAGACCTTGTCTTAGAGCTCGATATGCGGTACGACTCGAGATCGAACAGGAGCGGGACGCTCCCTCCAGAGAGCATGGAGTCTAGGGCCTCCAGTAGGTCCAGCTCCTCGCATGCTGGGAGCACTGCGTCGCATTCCGAGAATATCACCATGGCCCCATTCGGGTCCTCCAGGGGATCAATTACGTGGGGCTCGTCACATATGAACAACGCGGGAGCCTCCGCCCTTCTATCTATAACAACCGTCTTATATCCGGCCTCATGACCCAGGAACGCCGCTTCCATCCCCTGCAACGCTCCCCCTACTATGCAGAGTCTCATCCTACGCGCCTCCGGACCTGTGAGCGTCTAGGTAGGATACGTACTCGGTGTTGGTGGCAGGCCTGAACCCGTTCTTGTCCAGCATCTCGAACACGTGCTCCACGGAGCGATTCCCGTTATCGATGTCCAGTTCGTGCTGCGCCACGCCGGCCAAGTTCCTGTTCGGCGGGACTATTGACGTTATTACATTGGCCCCGGCCATGAGCCTGGTCCTGAGCCCAACTATGCCCTCCACGTCGAGGCTGCAAGGGATGAGTCTATCCGGAAAGAGTATCCTCATGACCGCAATGGCCTTCAGCTCTATGGTGGAATCATGGAGTACACTGTCCTGCATGGGGGTACCCTTCTGAGGCACGAAGGTCATGGCGCGGATCTGCTGGCACCCTAGATCGCCCATCCTGAGAATGGTGTCTGCATGGTCGTTATCCTCCCCGAGGCCAATCATCATGCCGTCCTCAGCCAGTAACCCGGCCTCCATCGCCCAGATCTTCTGGTTCAAGCGGTCGTCGTAGCTCTGGTTAACACGGAGCGACTCGAACAGTCTACGGTTGTAGGTTTCCTGGTAACAGGCATGCCAGTCGGCGCCGGCCTCTCTAATCAGCGGAAAGACATCTCTGGGCAGCACGCCAGGGGATAACATAATGTTGATACCGACCTCATCGCGCACCGCGGAGATGGTGTTTAGCAGGCGCCTGTAGTCGTCAGCGTACATTACTGGGTCCTCTCCCATGGTGAGGTCAGCCAGGTTAATCCCGGCATCCTTCAGGCCCCCAGCCAGTTGCACAATCTCCTCCACAGATTTCCGGTAGCGCTCGATGCCGGTGTTGGACCTACGGAAATAGCAAAAGTTGCAGTTATTCCTGCAATGGGTGGAAAAGTACACGAACCCATAGGTAAAGACTTTCCTCCCGAACAGCCTATCGCGGACGCCAACAGCCGTCTCGAAAAGGATTTCTGTTTCCCCGCTGTCAGTGGTCGAGAGCAAGCGAGCCACCTCGGCCGCGTTGAGGTGATCCCCCCTCATGGCCCTGTCTAATATGTCCTCCACCTCGTTCATCCACACACAACCTTTCTCGAGCATCAGTCTATCTTGAGCCCGTCCAGGTAAGTGGTACTCTTGCCTGTCTTCCTGGTGCTGCTCTTTCCGTTCTTGAGCATCAGTAGCCTCTCCAATCCGAAACCGACTCCCGCCCAGGGCTCGTGAACATCATGCGCGGCGTCCAGTATGTGTGGTCCAACCGCTCCTGACGCAATTTCAGTGTCGCCGATGTTCACATCCAGAGTCTCCACGTAGACGTCTGACTCCTCATGGGACAGGGTATACTCCAACCCAGCAACGGTCATGACATCGTCGATGTAAGTCTTCAAGCAATCCGTCGGGTCCCCGTCGGGGCCCATGTCCACCAGATTCAGCATGGTAAATTCCTCCAGGTGGTGGACGCTCTTGGACTCCTTCCTGAAGCAGGAGCCCATCTCGAATATCCTGACGGGCCCATCAGTGTGGTCTCTAAATCTCCTCATCACCACGTAGAGGTTAGGTGCCAGCATAGGTCTGAGACACCGCTTGTCATCTATGAAAAACACCTGCTTGTACAGCTGGTGATCTGATGCGATCGTCATCTTCGTAAGGGCACTGGTCGAGATGATGATCGGCGTCCTCACCTCGATGAAGCCCCTGGCGGTGAGCTTCTCCGCGATGGCCGCCTCGAGAAGCGAGAGGT
>CAZIJM010000106.1:0-5357 GCA_964539695.1 uncultured Methanomassiliicoccales archaeon
CCTTGGGGAGTGTGATCATGAACGATGATCCGCCTGTAATCTGTATCCTTCTTAGGTCCACAGAGTATTAATGCGATATCGGGATATAAATTTGATTTTAATATTGTATATTTATCTATATTTAATATATAGAATTTGAAAAGAATAATTGTTAGACCTTCAATTTATTAATATGAAGTATTTTAGAACTCATTCTTCTGAGTTAACTATTTAAAATATATAACTAATATTTAATTAATAAGGTTATAAGAATCACATATTATATATTAATATATAATAAATATATACATATATAGAAATTAATATATTATTTCGACTAATTATATACATAGAGTAAAATTACTTGGATACCGAGGTGTAATACCTTGGATAAGAAATCGATCACAGCCATTGCGGTTGTTATCATCATCGTCGCTGCTGTTGGCATCTACCTGACGTTAGGTGATAACGATAATGAGAACACCCACAACGCACATGGCATTAACCTCGACGGCGTCGTTCCCAGTGAGGACAACATCGTCAACGGGACCTATAAGATTACTAGAAACTTAGTGCTCGTCACACTCGGCGAGCCCACCGGAAACATCGCTAACTTTTTAAACTGGATCACTAACCCCACAGGGCAGGAAATCCTCGCCGAGGAATTTGTCCCCCTTGAGGACAACCAGATGACCGCCAACCCCGGCGCACCCGATGAGAACGGAGACTTGACCATCTACCTTGCAGGCTCTACATCCCTCATCGACACCATGAACAAGTTAGCTAACGCCTACATGACGCTTTACCCCTACATGAGTATTTCCATCGGCACCGGAGGTTCCAGTGCCGGAGAGATCGGAGCCGCCAATGGCTCCTGCGACATTGGCATGCTGGCCAGAGACATGGGCTCTGAGTATGAGGGTATCCTTGTTGACCACATAATCGGAAGGGACGGGATTGCCATCGTCGCCAACATCGCCGGTGTTGACAACCTGACCATAGAGCAGGTCGCCGCCGTCTTCAGCGGCAAGATTACCAATTGGAGCGAGGTTGGAGGACCCGATGAGATCATCCGCGTCATCACTCGTGAATCCTCGTCCGGAACCCGTGAGTGCTTCGAGAATGCCCTCCTGAAGATCGACCCCGATTGGACAGTGATGTCCAACGCCGCATCCTACAACTCCACTGGAGGGGTGATCAAACAGATCCAGGATCTCAAGGGTTCGATTAGCTACATTAGCATAGGAAAGCTAGCCGAGCTCAACGCATGATAAACATGGAAGCAAATCGGTACGGCCTTGCGAGAAAGACCAAGGCCGATAGTGATCAGATTGTGAAGATTATCCTGATGGCGGTCTCTTGTTTAGCCGTACTGATAGTCTTCCTAATTATTTTCTACGTGGTAGAGGGCAGCTGGGACGCCGTTTCAAAGATTGGGATATTCAATTTCATCTTCGGCGACTTCTGGAGCCCTTCCCATGACAAATATGGTGCCTCGCCCCTGATATTGGGCACTATACTGGTGACCTTCGGGGCCATGGCGTTCGCCGTCCCCGCGGGTCTCTGTTCGGCAATATACACATCAGAGATCGCTTCGAAAAGTTTCCGTAATATCATCAAGCCTGTGTGCGAGCTCTTTGCCGGGATCCCATCTGTTGTCTACGGGTTTTTCGGGCTCGTGGTCCTGATCCCATTCCTCAGAGATTTATTCCCCGATCACCTGCTGTTCGGAAACTCCTGGCTGGCTGGATCCCTGGTGTTGGGCATTATGGCCCTCCCGACCATCATATCCATCTCAGAAGATGCCATCCACTCTGTTCCCCACTCCTACAGGGAAGCCTCCCTCGCAATGGGGGCCACTAAGTGGGAAACGATCGTCAAGGTGGTCGTTCCCGCGGCCATCTCCGGCATATCCGCGGCCATTATTCTCGGGGTGGGCACAGCCATCGGTGAGACCATGGCTGTGATGATGGTCACCGGCAACTCCGTGATCATCCCGGACCCCCTATGGAACATATTCTCGCTGATCAGCACGATCACGGGGACCATCGCCCTACAGATCGGGGAGGCAGGTTCATTCGATCAGTCCGCCCTGTTTGGACTCGGCGTGATCTTGATGATCATGGTACTCGTAATCAACATCGTATCACGCTCCATCATCAAGAAGACGAGGCGCAGGTTCGGGGAGTACGATCCGAAAAAGACCCTGACTTATAGGATCCTCGGACGCGAGTCACTGCTTCCTGCCTGGGCATCCGGTATGAGAGACATGGTTGGCAAGCACAAAGAGAGGCTAACCCAGATATTTATCTACGTGCTCGCCCTCATCCTAGTGGGAATGATCGCCTCGCTATTTGTCAGCGATCTGATGACAATAGTCGCCGGAGTCGTCGCCGTGGCTCTATTATTCGGACTGAAAATCGTGTCCGAGTGTTCGTCGTCGATCTCGAAGGAAAAGGTCGCCAATGGGGTCTTAACCTGTGTCATGGGATTTGTAATAATCATCCTGGTTATCATCATCGGCTATATCCTGGTCAACGGCGTCCCCGCTCTCAGCCTGGACTTCATCACCGAGGTTCCCAAGAACAGCGGGAGAGACGGAGGAATATTCCCGGCCATCGTCGGCACACTAGAATTAATCGCCGGGACCGCGTGCATTGCGTTTCCCATCGGCATTCTCACGGGAATCTACCTGGCTGAGTACTCCAGGAACAACCTGCTAACAAAAATCATCAGGGAGGCCATCGACCTGCTGAACGGGACCCCGTCCATTGTCTTCGGACTATTCGGGATGGTGTTCATGGTCATCACCTTGGGCTGGGGCTACTCCCTCGCCGCCGGTTGGATCACTCTAGCGTTCATGATACTTCCGGTCATCATCAGGACGACAGAGGAGGCCATTATGACCGTCCCCAATGACCTTAGGGAGGCATCCCGTGCAATGGGAGCCAGTAAGTGGAAGACCACATACAAAGTGGTCCTTCCCGCCGCCATGGGCGGCGTGATCACAGGCGCGATCTTGTCCATCGGGCGCACTGCCGGGGAGACTGCACCTATCATGCTGACCGCGGCGGTGGTGTTCCAGCCCTCGTTAGCCAGGTCCTGTATGGACTCGGTCATGGCACTCCCATACCATCTGTATTACTTGTGCACCGAGCTGCCAGGATCCACCGAGATGCAGTATGGAGTAGCTACGGTGTTACTGGTACTAGTGGTCATCATTTTCGCGTTTGCTTCGCTCATCAGGAGCTATTACAACAAGAAAATAAAGTGGTGATTCGGATTGAACTTCGGTTTCATGAGAAACAAGGAGAGAGAGGCAATTGCCGTGCAGGCGACGCAGGTCGCCTTTCCCGCACCCTCTAGGGATATCAACGACATCGAATGGGAAAACAATACCGACTCCGTCCTCGTTGATTTCCCGGAGGGGGAAATATGTATAGATATCAGGAACGTTAACCTCTGGTACGGGAAGAAGCAGGCCCTCTTCAACGTGGACATGCCGGTCAGGAAAAACCGCATTACGGCTCTCATCGGGCCATCCGGATGCGGGAAGTCCACGCTCCTCAGGAGCATCAACCGCATAAACGATTTGGTCGATGGATGCAAAATTGAAGGGGAGATGCTATTCCATGGAGACAACATCTACGCTCCTGACGTAGACATGAATTCCTTAAGGACCAGGATTGGGATGATTTTCCAGAAGCCCAACCCATTCCCTATGACTATCAGGGAGAACATCACTTATGGCCCCAGGATCCACGGCGTCAAGGACAAGAGGGAGCTGAACGAGATCGTAGAGAAGTGCCTCCAGCAAGCCGCCCTCTACGACGAGATCGCGGACCGTCTGGACAAGTCCGCGTTGGGGCTTTCCGGGGGGCAACAGCAAAGACTCTGCATAGCCAGGGCGCTGTCAGTGAACCCGGAGGTCATTCTAATGGACGAGCCCACCTCCGCCCTGGACCCTATCGCCACCTCCAAGATTGAGGAACTGGTGCTGGAGCTCAAGAGGGAGTACACAGTGGCCATCGTCACCCACAATATGCAGCAGGCGTCTCGTATAAGCGACTACACCGGCTTCATGTATCTGGGGAAGATGATAGAGTTCAACGAGACCGAGAAGGTGTTCAATAAACCCAAGAAATCCATGACCGAGAGGTATCTCACAGGAAGGTTCGGATGAGGAGGAGAAAAGATAAAGAAATATCATAGACGATATAGAGGTGTTAGTGAACGAGACTGTGGACATGGGCAATCTGGCTTGTGGGATGATCGACAAGACCATGCAGGCGATAGTAGACGGGGATGAAAGATGGCCAAAGGGATCATCGACGACTTCAGTAAGGATCAACCATTATGACCATGAAGTCGAGGACGCGGCTATCAAGATCCTGACCATCTATCAACTCACCGCCGGAGACATCAAGACGGTAGCCACTATTTTAAAATCCATCACCTATCTGGAAAGGATCAGGAAGTATAGATACAACAGCCGTCGCCACCAAGTACCTCAGCGACAAGCTGATGTTTGATTTCATGCACCTGATTCAGCATGTGGCGAAGGTGGCAGTGCGCATGGTCAAACTAATGACGAAGGCATTTGAGGAGAAGTCTGTGAACAACTTTGAAAATATTTTGGAAATGGACGACTACCTGGACAGAACTATGCGTGAGGACCTGATGAGGATTATCGAGTTCATCAACGAGAACGAAAGGGACACCGACGTGTACACTTACTACATTTCCATCATCAAGTTCTTAGAGAGGGTGGAGACCATGTCTGCAAAAGGTCGAGAAGGTCAATTTCATGGTTACCAACATGCGCGTGCACATCGAGTGAGCATTAGGAAACGATTGACGGGGTTCGCCCCGGAAAATTCTCACCATGTCAAACTATCTGATTGTTCACATAGCCGTCAGACCGATATTCAGTATCCTAACCGTCGCTGGGGACTTCTGAAGGACCTATCTTGACCTGTCCACCCAGACAACTTCCTGATCGAATACGCCTGGTTCATCTAGGACGGGGCTAAATACGGATTTATAGTGAAAGGAGTCGACACCTACACCTTGACCAAAACCTAGATGAATCTAAGCACCGTGGTTCTCACATACCACACAAACGCCAACTACGTCAGATTAAGAACGGTCGTCAGAGGTTAAGATCACATCAATTCTAACGTTCTATAATCGCCAGAAGACCTTAACGATCTGCCAATGATATAGGAAGCCTCCGATTAACCCTGGTACTCGGTGTTCCAGAATGACAAAACCCCATTCCCTGGGTCTTTGTTGACGTTAGCGACACCACCGGCAAGCGTGGATTCGATATCTTCGATTTGATTTTTGAGCCAAAATATAACACCTGCTGATATTTC
>CAZIJM010000107.1:0-5308 GCA_964539695.1 uncultured Methanomassiliicoccales archaeon
TAATCATGGTTTCGTCCAGCTGACAATACCGAGTTCGCGCACAAACTCGGTATTGTCGGTATTCATGAACTGTAAGATTAGAACAATGAACACAATGAATATAGAGCCGTATTGAGTTACCCATCATGATGTCTAAGTTGAAGGTAAGGGACCTGATGACCACCCAGGTAGTGACGCTCAAGCCTGATGACACCGTCAAGAAGGCGGTCATAAAGTTCGCCCTGGATAACGTGTCCGAAGCACCTGTGGTGGATAACAGGAACCATCTCCTGGGGATATTGAGCGAGAATGACGTTCTGCTCATGCTTCTCAAGTACCAGGAAGAGCTAGATGACGACTGTCCTGGATCCGTCATGCTAAACTATCCTATGGACTCCGGGATGGAAGAGAACGCCACCCTCAAAAGCATCTCTGAGGAGATTTCGAACACGCTGGTCTCCGACGTTATGACCCGCACCGTTCTCACAACATCACCGGACACCACCATCATGGAGGTCCTGACGGCCATGATCGAGATGAAGGCCAACCGCCTCCCCGTGGTGGAAAAGGGCGTCGTGGTGGGCATTATCTCAAGAGGAGACATCATCTTTGCACTCTACAAGAAAAAGGCCTGAGGCGTTTCAGGATGATAGAGGTCCACGTATTGGCCAGTGGAAGCGATGGCAACTGCACCGTCATAGAGTGCGACGGCGAGGGCATAATGATTGATGTCGGGATTAGCTGCAAGCGGATCCTCTCGCTGATGGATCAGGAGGGTGTCGACCGCGACGTCGTAAAAGCTATCCTCCTGACCCACGAGCACAGTGACCACGTGTCTGGCGCCGGGTCTACGGCTAGGAAACTGGACGTGCCTGTCATGTGCAACATTGCGACTTTCTCCCAGTTGAACCTTGGGTGCGTAGACTACCTGCCTTTCGACTCCGCCGAGAGCTTCGACGTGGCCGGGTTCCACATTACTCCACTGCCAACATCCCACAACGCTATAGAGCCCAACGCATTCCTGGCACAGGTTGACAACAGGAGTGCGCTAGTTGCCACGGACACCGGGAGAATCACGTTTCAGATCGAAGCAGCTATGAGGATAGCGGACATAGCGGTCATAGAGTCGAACTATGATAGCAGGATGCTGGCAGACGGTCCGTACCCTCTAAGCCTCAAGCGGCTGATTGGCAGCGACTACGGGCACCTCTCGAACGTGGAATGTGCCAACACTATACGCCACACCATGACAGAGTCTCCGCGTCAGCTCTTCCTAGCGCACCTCTCCCGCACCAACAATCTTCCAGACATCGCCAGGGACACGGTCTCGAAGATCACTGGAATAAGGCGCCTGAGGATAGACTGCCTGGAGTTCCAGGGGGACACCAGAACACTCAGAGCGTAGGCCTAACCGCGATAGCCTTCTCCGAGTTTATTAGGACTTCGGCTAGTACTCTCGGTAGGGTGACAAGGTCCTCCCTATCCAGCTTGTAATCGCGGTCTGGCCCCACGAACTCCGGCAGGTCCTCGAGAATTCTAATCAAGATCGGTTCCGGCGTGTCTGGATTCCCTATAGGCTCCGCCTCGACGGTCACCAGCTCAGGTATGGGTTCCGGTCTGGGGACGGGCGCGGGCTTGGGGTATTGCTTCTGCACGGTTTCTGATTCTGCGACTGATTTGTCGGAGGGTTCGTCAAAGTTGTCGAACTTGTCGGGTATCAGATCGTCTTGGAAGTCTTCGAGCGAGTCGTCGAAGGAAACTTCCTCCAGTGATGATGATTCAGGAATGGACATCGGCTCGGGCTCAGATTCTGCTGGCACCTCGTCGATGCGAGTTATGACAGTGTTTCTCTTGCCACGGAGTCTGTCCGTCTCGGCCATGTGAATCCTGGAGAGCTCCAGTACCATGTCGTAGTAGTCCTTCTCCTCCGAAGTCAAGACGTCAAGAGTGTTCCTCCCGCCCATTGCTCCGCGGATGGCCATCAGGCAAATCTTCTGGGTCCTGATGTGGATGACGTCCTTAACTAGCCTTTCTGCCTTCTTCCTGCGCTGGTCAGCTCCTTCGCACATGACCGAATCGGGGTCCAATGCCATCTGGCGATCGTAATCCAGGCGGAGGCTGATTAGCAGGTTGGCCATAGCCCTGAAAAGGTCCCTCCTGACCTGGGTGATGGCGCTACTTTTCATCTCCATCCTGTACAGCTCCGATAGCTCGTCAAACGACATTGGTTCCATCGCAGAACTCATCGAAAGGTCATCAATGGTGGCATAGATAATTTCTCCGACATCGACATATCTGTGTGCGCGGATGCGATTCGCATGAGGATCGCCGATGTCTACAGTATCTGTGAAGGGTGCGTCGAGGTGGACGTATCAGTGTCGCTCAGGTCTAACCGCTCAGGGATAGAGGGGTTCAAAAAGAGTGGAGGGGGTGAATGGTCATGAAAATCAGGGATCTGTCACTGGACGGAAGAGCCAACCCTGAGATTGCCGAATTATTCCAGCACATAACCGGATGCGAGGCAGAGGTTACCTCGGGGCAGACATTTAAGCAGAAGACTGTCACCGTGATGGGAGACTCAAACTCCATCTTATCGAGTCTAAAGGTGGCAGTCGATGAACGACGTCGAGCGCCTCGAAGCCATAGAGGAACTTCTGGATGAGCTGTCATCATTGTCCACCACGCACATTATCCTGGTGGAGGGCTTAAAAGACGTGGTGTCCTTGAAGGCTGTGGGCGTTGAAGGGGAGTTCTTCTGCGTCCAGAGCGGGGGCGGCCCGGTGAAGGCCGCAGAGCATGTCTGGCACAGCGGGAAGCAGGCCGTCATCATGACTGATTGGGATCGCCGCGGGGGCACCCTGGCAAAGGCGTTGAGGGAGAACCTATCCTCTCTAGATGTGAGGTATGACGACAGGATCCGCGGGGAGCTGGTGGTCCTATGCCGCCCGTATGTCAAGGACGTAGAGTCTATCGACGCAGTCGTGCGTCTGCTAAAGGGATTAACCGGGATGCAAGCGGGAAACCCTTATCTGGGAACCACATATGCGGTAGGGATGAATGGAGCCTTTGTCGTGATAGAGGGCATAGATGGTGCCGGGAAGTCCACGGTCTGTCGCAGGGTATCCGAGAAGCTGGCTTCTCGTGGGATCGAGGTCGTCCTCACCGCGGAGCCCACCCATGAGGGGATCGGCGCGTTCATACGCTCTGGTGCCGCCGGTCTGGTGTCCCAAAGGACCGAGGCCCTTCTCTTCGTGGCCGACCGCAATGATCACACCGAGAGGATCATGGCAGATGTGGCCGCCGGTAGGGTGGTGGTTTGCGACAGGTACTTCGCGTCCACCGTAGCTTATCAATCCGCATGGCTGAATGGAGACGGCACTGACCGCGACTGGCTTATCTTAATCAATTCTGATTTCACCGGGGTGCCGGACGTCACCGTCCTTTTGGACATCGACCCCGCTACAGGCATGGCCAGAGCGGGGTTCAGGGGCGAGGAGGTCAGCAAATTCGAGGAGGAAAGATTCCTCACTCAAGTCCGTGCCAATTACCTCCGCCTGGCAAATGAATTCGGATTCACCGTCGTCGACGCGTCAGCGGATCCTGACAGGGTCTTAGCGGAGGTCATGGCCATCATAGACGGGGTTGTATAACAATGCATCCTTCAGAAGAGATCCACTGTGAGAAGAGCACTAAGCTCAGGGGTAAGACGATCATCATAGGAATCACCGGCAGCATCGCGGCGGTCGAGTGCTTCTCGACCATTAGGGAGCTGATAAGGCACGGAGCGGAGGTGTATCCCGTATTGACCCGGGAGGCGGCTAAGCTGGTTACCCTCGACGCACTGGAGTTCGCTAGTGGGCACAGACCGATAACGGAACTTACCGGGCGCACCGAGCACATCACTATGATGGCGGCGCACTCCGCTGACCTGCTGCTGATCTATCCCGCCACTGCAAACACCATCTCCAAAATCGTCAACGGCATCGACGACACCCCGGTGACGTCTATGGTCTCGGTGGCCATCGGGGCCAGAATACCGGTTGCGCTGGCGCCGGCGATGCACCAATCTATGTACGAGAACCCCGCAGTATTGGCGAACATCGAGCGCCTCAAGTCTTGGGGCGTGAGCTTTATCGGGCCGCACAGCAACGGGACCAGGTCCAAGGTGGCTTCCAAGGAGGAGGTTGTGGCGTGGACGTTCAAGATCCTATCTAGGAACTTTTTTCATGGCAAGCGTTTGTTGGTCATCGGCGGCCACAGCGAAGAACCTATCGACTCCATGAGGATCATCATCAACCGTTCCACCGGCATGATGGCCTTGGAGCTGGCCAAACGCGCCTTCGAGAGAGGTGCGGATGTCGAACTCTGGATGGGCGGATGCAGTGTGGAATTGCCCGATTACATACCTACCAGAAGGTTTGCCACTGTCTCCAACCTGATCGAAATGGTCTACGGTATCGACCACGACGCCGTCCTAGTCCCCGCGGCGCTGGCGGATTTTGCACCCCACGACGTGGCCGAGGGTAAGATACCCAGCGACCAGAGGTTCAACCTGGACCTGGAACCCGTGCCTAAGGTCCTGCCCCTGATCCGCACCAGGTGCAGAGTGGTCATTGGGTTCAAGGCGGAGTCCGGTCTCAGGAGGCAGGAGCTCACCGAGAGGGCCAGATCCCGTCTGGAGCTGTATGATCTGGCGGCGATGGTGGCCAACGACATTGACGTGGTCGGCAGGAAATCCTCATCAGCCACTCTGGTTACCAGGAACGACGCGAAGGACATCACCGGCACTAAGGCCGAAATATCAGATGCGATCCTGGATTACTGCGTGAAGATACTATGACCTCGGTATTCTGCCCCGGACACGTGTCGTGTGTATTCCAGCCCATTGACTCCTTCGATGCTATGTATACCGGATCCCGGGGGATAGGTATAAGGCTCAACAGAGGAGCCACCGCAACCGTGGAGGAGAGGGATGACGGAGTGGTGAAAATATACCTGGACGGAGTCCATGAGATCGCCCACATCACCAGGATGGTTGTGAAGTTTCTGGCACCCGAGAGAGGGTTCGACATTAGAATCGCCAACGACCTGCCGGTCAGCCAGGGCTTTGGAATGAGCGCCGCTGGGGCCATCGCCACCGGTCTGTGCATCGCCGATATAACCGGGAGGTCTCGCACCGACGCGTTCATCGCCGCCCATTCCGCTGAGGTCATAGGCGGAGGCGGCTTGGGGGACGTGGCAGCCATCGTGGCTGGGAGGGACGTGCCAGTGAGAACGGTGGCCGGCTTCCCGCCTTTCGGAAAGGTGGAGAACGCGGGATTCTCGATCG
>CAZIJM010000108.1:0-5237 GCA_964539695.1 uncultured Methanomassiliicoccales archaeon
AGGCACCGACATGTCAGTGCCCGACGAGGCCGCCGACGAGATGATGTCGTACTACACCGAGCAGCTAGATGCAGCCGGCCTCGAGTACGTGATCTTCGGGCACATAGGAGACAACCATCTGCATGTGGAGATCATATTGAAATCTATAGATGATTTCGAGAAGGCGAACGAGGTCTACTCCAGGTTTGTCGTCAAGGTCGTGGAGCTCGGGGGCTCGCCAAGCGCTAAATATGGCATTGGGAAAATTAAAACAAGTTACATGGAACTGATGTACGGCAGGGAAGGGGTGGAACAAATTAGGAGGGTCAAGTCCATTCTGGACCCGAAAGACATCCTCTGCCGCGGCAACATACTGGGGGCGGGGCAGTGAGATATGTGGTTGCAGTCAAGCAGGTGCCGGACACCATAGAGATGTCTGTGAATGAGAATGGGTCTCTGGTCAGGGTCGGGGTGTCGGCGGTGCTAAACCCCTACGACGAGTACGCCCTGACGAGGATTCTAGACATGAGAAGAGAGGGGGATGAGGTTGTTGTCTTCACCATGGGCCCGGATCAGGCCAGGGAAGCACTGAGAAGGTGCCTCGAACTGGGTGCCGACAGGGCGTACCTCCTGACCGACAGGGCGTTCGCAGGAGCGGACGTTTGGGCCACAGCCAGGACCATCACCGCATTTATCCTCAAAATCGTCCCCGACGCTGACTTGTACGTGTTCGGTAGGCAAGCCATAGACGGGAGCACCGGGCAGGTACCCTACGAAGTCGCGGCCCAGCTAGGGGTCCAACAGTTCGCCTACACCGAGAGCCTTTCCATGGACAGCGACTCCTTCGTCGCGGTCCAGGACTACGACGACATGAAGAGGACCTGTAAAGTTCCCAGGGGCTCAGTCGTCTCGTTCGGGGCAGTGGACCCCAACGGCGTCCTTCCTACGATAGAGGGCTACCTCCGTGGGAAGAATGCAAAAATTTCAGAAGTAGACAGGGTCGGATTGTGTCTCGAACTTTACTCCGTAGGCTTCAAGGGGTCCATGACCAAGATAGTGACCACCAGTACTTCGTCTTCGGCTAGGATGAATAGGAAGGTGGAGATCAGCAACCCCGCCAACGCGGCGGAGTTCATAATCAATGAGATGGAGGCGCTGAGATGAGTGACTGTTCTGAAGGATCGTGCTCCTCCTGCTCAACACACTGGTCGGATGACCTCGACAGGCTCCCGCCTGGCATGCTTCAGGTGTACAACTTGAATCAGTCCACCGCCTATGGAGTTCTGGTGTGGATCGAGACCGTCGGCAATGGTGAGGGCATATCTATGGCTAACGTCAGCGTCGAGCTATTGGGGGCTGCCAGGGCACTGTCCGACGGGCGCGTGTTTGGAATGGTGTTCGGCGGTGTAGAGATCAAAGCGCTGTATTCCGAGATATTCGGCTGCGGCGTCGACACTCTCTACCACGTGAGGGAGAGGACGCTGGAAATCTACCGCCCCGAGGAGTACTCAGGATGCATCGTATCGCTAATTAAGAGAATCAAGCCGGCCACTGTACTCATCGGGGCCACTCCTCGCGGGAGGGAAATAGCACCCAGGGTGGCGTCAGAGCTCGGCACCGGACTCACCACTAACTGCATAGCTCTCCGGGCGGAGGGTAGGAAGGTCGTCATGACCCGTCCGGCATTTGGAGGGAACCTCATGGCGGACATTGAGTGCCTGAAATTCCCACAGATGGCCACCGTTCGCCCCGGTACCTTCCCGACGCCAGAGAGGAAGGAGGGTACGGGGACCGTCATCTACTGGCAATACAAAGGCGGAATGAACAAGGAGATAATCTCAGAGGAGAGGATCGACGAGTCCAACGATGACATTTGCGACGCAAGAATCCTCATCTCGTTGGGCGATGGGATTCGCGACAGGAAATTCATCGCCGTAGCGGAATCCATCGCCAGGAAGGTGGGCGGGATGGTGTCTTGCTCCAGGTCCCTGGTAGAAAAGGGCTGGATGCCTCGTTCGCGCCAAGTGGGGATGTCCGGAAAAACGGTGGCACCCGACCTGTACATAGCGTTCGGCATCTCGGGTACAGTGCAGCACCGTGCCGGGATGGTCTCTGCAAGGAGAATCATTGTCGTGAACAGCGATCCGGATGCCCCGATACACAAGTCCGCCGACCTTAGCCTGATAACCGACGCCGGCGATGTTCTCAGGGAGATAGACAAGTCACTTTGAGTCCTTGAATTTGAACACGACGTACTCGGTGACCTTGTCGGCATGGCCAACCACATACGTTGCGCCACACGGCTTCGACCCTCCCATCCTTTTCGATGAGAAACGTGGACCTAATTGTGCCCACGGTCTCCTTTCCGCAGAAGACCTTGGTACCCCAGGCGCCTACTTTTTTATTAGCTTGTGGTTGGGGTCGCTAAGCAGCTTGACCTTCAGCTACTGCTTAGATGAACTTCCTGTGAGACTCGGAGGAGTCCCTCGCCGATGACGGAGATGTTCTTCATCATTAGCTTAAGTACGTTCATTGTGAATTTTACGGCCTCCTTCGTGCACCCAGGGGTGTTGTTTTTCGGGTAGAAATATATGATGTGCCTGACACCTTCTAGCATCCTGCTGTCGAATTCCTTGTTGTTCTCATCCTTGAAGACGAACTCCGGGAACATGTTACCTACCTCCATATCATCATCTCATTCAGAACAGCATATCCTTCTTCCTGACCACGATGGGCTTCAGGTCCAGCTCCATGAAAATAATCGGGTGGGTAATCTCATACCCCACGACCACAGACGGGGCCATCTCCCCGAAGATTCCGATTTCTGTCTCGTCCATGATGACTTTCGTACCCCTCCCGGGGACGAATGTAGGCAGGTCACAGGCCTCCAGTGTGTAATCCAGACGCATCTCCCTGAGCACAGACTCGGTCAGGGATTTGATCTTAGTAAACGATGTCTTGGACGCAGTAGACATGGCACAGAGGTGCGGCTTCGTCAAGTTATCCCTAACCACCATTCCAATCTCGAAGATCTTCTGGGGCAGATCCCTATACTTATTGTGTCTCAGAATCCTTACTAGGCTGGGCATGAGGTAAGGCCTAAGGCAGGTGTGGTCCTCGGTAATGGGGTTGAGGATCCTCACCGCATCCACCTCGGGGAGCCCAGATAGTTCGAACTCCTCCCTCTGGTTACTGAGCGTTAGGGTGGTGACCTCGGTGAAACCCAGGCCGACCATAATATCCCTCAAGCTCTCAGAGAACGTGGTAAGTGGGGACAGCGTGCCGGTAGTCTGATCCAACTTGTGAGCGTTGCCGAATTTCTCGAACCCGTACCCGATAGCCACGTCCTCATAGATGTCTACATCGTGCATTATATCCAGCCTAATACTGGGAATGGCCACGTGCACTCTGTCATTGTCATAGTCGGCATCCATGCCCATTTTGCGCAAGCACTCCACCATGCACTCAGGCCCTAGGTCCGTCCCCAGGAACTTATCGCACTCCGCGGCAGAGAATTCCCTGATGGACGGGGTAAGATTGGGGGACCTGAACGTCTCATCCCCATCGTGTATGACCACGGTCTCGATCTTCCCGCCGCGTTCGGCCAGCGCGGTGCAAACGATATCCAGAGCTCCCTTCACGACCTTACGGTCGTTGCCAGTGACATCGATGAACAGGTTATGGCACCCGGTGGTCACAGTCGTGAGGAGGCTGTTGATGGTCGGGGGGAAGGAGAGCACCGCCCCATTCCTGTCCTGAATCACGGGGTAGTCGGTGTATCCCTCTAGAAGGTGCGCGTACGCCCTGCCCTTCTCATTCCTCTTAAGGATCTCGGAGAGGTCCATTTCCTCATCCATGGCTAGAGGTATGAACCTAACTGACTTTGGGTTGGCAAGTCTGTAAGTGAATGGGGCCTGCACCTTGTCCAAGTCGTGTATGCCTATCGCCAATTTGGCCCTTTTCTTCCCGATGGTTATGTGCAACTTCTCCTGCAGCTCCATCATAGACCTAAGGAACTCATCAGAGATCTTCACGTCCCTGATAATCCCGCAGAAGAACCAGGGCCTGACGGATTTGACGCTCTGGTCCACCACGACTTCGATGTTGGAGTTACTAACCTCATACCTCTTCATCCCGGACTCGATACCCAGGAACGCGCGCATCGCTCTGGCCAACCCCTCGACGCTGTAGAGGTCGGGACGATCCGGGAAGAACTCGACTCCCATGTCATCGCATCCTGGCTCAGTATCGTGCATGTCAGCGCCTATCATCGGAATCCTCTCAATGAGAGTCTCCTGTGGCATATCCTCTCCCAAGAGACTACAGAGATCACTGTACTTGAAATTGATCAGAGGCATGACATTTCAATCAAAGATGCGGTATAATAATGCGCGTGTATATTCTCGCACAATTCATGAACACCGACAACACCGTGACTATAAACGAACTCCGTTCACAATGTGGTGAGAAAATAAATCGAAATCCGGTTAAAGTCCATTATGAAACTAAATTAATATATTTCTATATCTGCGTGGTCAATCCATGCAGTGCGTGACCGATTCCAACAATGTACAGGAGTTCCTCGGTGTGATGATATCCGAGTTGGACAAAAAGCAGCGCAGACACATGCTAGCGGCGTTGTTCGAGATCGTAGGTCGTGACAACACCACTGAGCTCGATGAGATGACTGGCTCTCCATAATGATTATTACCAAAGACAAGCACGAAATCAAAGATGTTTTGAGGAATCCGGGGGCGCATTTAAGTCTATTGAAGCATGGGAGGGTTAGGGCCCCTGGTGCGGGCTGTAAGCCCGCACAGAAGACGCAGCCAGGGATCAACATCGCGTTCAATCCCTGCTGGACAATAACATCGTTGGTAATCCTGAGAGCCCCTTGAGTTGGACGTCCCTGAGCACTAAAAATCTTGCCAATGCCCTCAGGCTCAAGAGGTTCTTTGTGAATCACGTCACTGTGTAGAGGATGCTTGAAGTAGGATCTACAGCCTCCAGCAGAACAAGAAATATATCGAATCGGGGACCCGGTCCGGACAAGGGCGGGCAGTTCAGGTACATATTTCAGCAGTCCGTCCTGTTCATAATGTTCGGATACCTGGTCGTCTCGGTAGACATGTAGAAGAAACTGGTCGAGAATTACAAGAATGGCGGTTCGGAATACCGATCAAAGGGAGAGCCCAGGCTGGTTAACTACCACGACTTTATGAGGTCACTGGGGAAGTGGTCTCGTACAGAATACGACA
>CAZIJM010000109.1:0-5199 GCA_964539695.1 uncultured Methanomassiliicoccales archaeon
GAAGCCCTTTTATGCGATTCCTAAACACCGATGTAATCATAAAAAGTCGCAGGAAGTCAAAGTAACTACAAATAGCAATTTTACCCTGGACTTCCATGGGAACAATATGACTCTCTCTAGAATGTTTGTGGTCTACGGCACAGTGTGATAACAAACTCTATATCGTCTTTACGGCCCACGATCATCGAATCCACACCATATATTGTCATCTACAATTGCACTGGCACAATTATATACAACGGCAACAACTCGGCGTTCCAGCTCGAAAGCGGGGCGATGTTCAACCTCACGGGTAAAAACATCGTCTCCAATAGAAATGAGATCATGGTGAATACAGGGACCGTGAATATCTCCGGAGGCTATGTGAAAGCCGCCCAGTACGGCATTAGCCTTATAGGAAAGAGTCCGAACTAGTCTAACAGTGCAGTCCTGAAAATGACCAGAGATGCCGTCGAGCCCACTAGGAATATCTCCATCGGAGGAAACGGCAGCGTATGGGTGGGATTTTTGTCTATGACGGAACTGCAGTCGATGTAAGTGAAAAAATTGTCCTCGTAAATTAGTTCACATCCAATGTGTCTCATACTCCATCTACAACCCCCGTACGGGATGGTCTCTACTAGCCAAGACAGTCATTAATAACGCTATCGGCATCTTGATGTGTAACTGTGAGCTGAGCATCACAAGCGGGGAGGTCGCCTCCACCAGTACCATCGGTCGCAAATAGAAACGTCGACATCTCCAGCAGAGGGGTTGTCGATGACGTTCAGAACAAGTATTCAGCTTCCACCACTCTGTTCTCCATGACGATGACAGACAGCTTCGTCGCGTGTGATTTAAGTGCTAACTCCGTTGATTTTCTACCAAAGAGCAATGAGACTATTCAAGACCAAGATGCGGTGGAGATCTCCGGTGGTGAATTCAACACAGCTTCTGACTCCAGTCTCATCTCATCTGATCACGTCGTAGATGAGGACGGAAGCATCGTAGATGTCACTCTCTCGTTCGATGGAACAGAATACACCATCCTGAAGGAAGCGCTGAATACGCTAACGTTAAGATCCCATATCATGACCCTTTACGAGGACGTCTATAGTCTATCACCCTCAAAGATGAAATGTCCCTCATCCTGGATTTTAATGGTCATGTTCTGGCAAATATCGAGATAGCCCTGAATTCATTAGTCAGCAATAGTGAACGCCGTCGCACGGTAATCGTGAACAGCGAAATAGCGTTCGAAGTCCGTGACTCTGTAGGAACTGATATCTTCGACAACGTATCCTACGGACGCGGAACCATTGTGAACTACGGCGGTACGGTTACTCATGGGAGGAATCATCATCAGGTTCGTCAAGAACGGCACCAACGCGGCACAGAGCCCGAATATGTCAGTGACGGGTCTAACTTGTGGTATGTCATAGACAACCAGGGTATCATGACCATAAACAGTGGCACCGTAGTGAACATTGAATACTTCTCCTTGTTCATACGCAACCTTGGGATAATCTATGATGTCAAGTTCATCATAAACGGGGGAATGTTCTAGAACGGATTCATTGCATTGATGAACGATGACAATGGTGTCGTCGAGATCAACAGCGGAACCATAACTACCTCGTCCTTCGATCGTCTCTGCAGAACTGGGGGAAGAGTGAGGTGAATAGAGAGATTTTCAACGGTACAATCATGGCATTCACCTGGAACGATGCGTATAACAGTTCCTTGACCATCGAACAGGGTGCCATTGTGAACGGTTCCATCGTTGTCGGGGATGACAACTAGAGACATACCTACCATCCCGAAGTCGACATCAAGGAAGGAGCATCAACAGCATCATCCTAGGCAATAGTGTATCGGCGGAGGTGTCCGTATCAGGAGAGACTTTCGTTCAGCCCGTCGATGACGCCCTGTGGGCCAAGGGGTACGTCGTCATAATCGACAATAATGAGCAGTACCATGCAGTCAATAGCGAGTACACAGACATCACATCTAGTAATTCGTGTATGGAGGTAGAGATCATAGGAGACATAGTCACATTCGTGTCCAACGGGAATCACGAAAACATCGTTATCTCCCCGAGAATCAGAGGAATCACTGTCGAGATCACCAGCTCTTTCAATAAGGGCATATATACAATATTCGTGGAAGACCTTGCAGACTTTCCTGCAAGCAAAACTATGAGTTCAATATCGATGCGAATAGGGTCAAATCGGCTTCCGTGACCATCCCTGTCACGCTTGGAGAGGAATACTACATCGAAGTCGCCGCAGCTTATTACTACAACGAATCGACCGAAACGATAGAACTGCTAGGCGAGACAACCTTCGGGGACAACTATATAACGTTCTTCCCGACTATTTATCTAAATACTAACTGAATATGGTCCTTGGCTACATCATGACTTGCTCAGACTTCCCGTTCTATCCGGACGATGATTACTATCTTGTGAATCCCGTCCTGCCCTTTAAGGGCGAGTCGGATAACGACTCTACTACCATTATCGCATGTGCGGCAACCGCAATGGTGGCCGCCTGATAGCGGTGTTTCTGATTGTCGCGTATAGGAAACACTGACAACCATGAACATCTATGGAAGATCTGTCCTTTGGGTACAAACATTTCCTGTCTCGCGCGGTCCATAGAGTTTAGTGGGGTATCGATACCAACATGAACGATCAGAAGGTGGGAAGTAGCCTCGGCTTTTAAGATCTAGAGCTCACTAGACGGCGTCCTTAATCTTGGCGAAGATATCGTTGATATCACCAATGCCCTTGATGGTCACAAGGGTGCCCTTGCCGGCGTAGTAATTGATGAGGGGCATAGTGTTCTCGCGATACACCTTGAGCCTATTCTTGACAGTCTCTTCCTTGTCGTCGTCCCTCTGGTAGAGCATGCCCCCGCACTTGTCGCAAACGCCATCCTGCTTGGGGAGGTTGTAGACCAGATGATATACCGCGTTGCACTGGGGGCAGGAGCGTCTCTTGGTTAGCCTATTGATGAGCTCATCATCGTCCACATCCAAGTTCAGGGCGAGGTCCACGTCCAGCTGCTCGGCAAGGACGTTAGCCTGCTCCACGGTCCTAGGGAAACCATCAAGGATAACCCCTCTCTGGGACTGGGCGATCTTCTTCTTCATGAGCCCGATGATGAAGTCATTGGGCACGAGGGCCCCGGAGTCCATGTACTCCTTGGCCTTCTTGCCCAACTCGGTACCGTTCCTCACGGCCTCGCGGAGCATATCACCTGTGGAAAGCCTGGTGTAGCCGAGCTCCTCGCTGAGTTTCTCGCCCTGTGTACCCTTCCCGGAACCGGGGGGTCCGAGAAGAACGATAGTGGATTTCATGATGTGAGGATCGTGTACTCATATAAAAAAATAAAAGAAATAACTGACGGCGGCACGCCACGGAAGACCAGTACCGGTGTCCGAACACCTCCCGTCAACGGATATAGGGTCACCTCTCGCACCCACACAACTTATTATAAGTATAGGTAGCAATCGACATGCATTCAGAGAGGTGTTCATTCTTGGACCAGAACATTATCGACCAGATCGAGAAGGTCGTCGGGAAGGAGGGCTATTCTACCGAGCCCGCCGTCCTTTACACTTACGGATTCGACGCATCCATCTTCCACAACACGCCAGACATCGTCGTCCAACCTAAGACCACGAAGCATGTGTCGGAGATTATGAAGATCGCCTACGCCAACAAGATCCCCGTGACCCCCCGTGGTGCAGGAACCGGACTCTGTGGCTCCGCCGTGCCTATCAAGGGCGGCATCGTGATGGCCATGCAAAAGATGAACAAGGTGAAGAAGATCAGTGTGGCCGATCTCTGGGTGGACGTGGAGGCGGGCGTGGTGTACAACGACCTGAACGACGAGCTGGCCAAATACGGCTTCTTCTTCCCCCCATCCCCCGGGTCCGCTGAGGTCTGTCAAATCGGCGGGATGGTAGCCAACAACGCCTCCGGCATGCGTGCGGTCAAGTACGGCGCGACTAGGGACTTCGTCATGGGTCTGACGTTCGTGAAGGCGGACGGGGAGATCGTTCACTGCGGTACTAAGACCATCAAGGACTCCTCCGGATACCAACTCGCCCGCCTGCTGTGCGGATCCGAGGGGACTTTGGGTGTCATCACTGAGGTCACTTTGAAGCTGACCACCAAGCCCAAGAAGACCGCTAACTGTCTCTGCTGCTTCAACACCATCGAGGACGCCGGCAGGTACATCTCTGCCATCATCGCCAAGCCTCTGATACCTTCGTCCTGCGAGCTCATGGATAGCATCAGTATCAACGCTGTCAACAAGGCCCGTGGGAATCCCCTACCTGATTGCAGCGCGCTGTGCGTCGTAGAGGTAGATGGCGAGACGGACGAAATTATCGACAGGGACCTGACCATCGTCGAGGGGATCGCCAGAGAAATCGGCGCCATCGAAGTTATCCCCACTAAGGACAAGAAACTCATGGCTCAGTGGACAGATGCAAGAAAGTCCGTTATGACGTCCCTGTCCGCCCTGAAGCCTGGGTACGCCTGCGTGTCCTTGGCCGACGACATGGGCGTCTCTGTGTCCCAGGTCCCCAAGGCGGTCAAAGCGTTTCAGGAGATTGCCAAGAAGTACGACGTGTGCATCGCCACCTACGGTCATGCCTCAGACGGCAACCTGCATACCAAGATGGTCATCGACGCTACCAAGAAAGACCAATGGGAACGCGGCGTCAAGGCCGTGGATGAGATCTTCGACATTTGCATCAAACTGGGCGGCACTGTCACCGGTGAACACGGCGTTGGCATCTCTAAGGCACCCAACTTCCAGAAGGAGAGGGTCTCCGAGCTGTCTTCCATTAGGGCTATCAAAGCCGCTATGGACCCGGAGAACATTCTCAACCCCGGAAAGCTGGAGCAATGGGAGGGGAGCATCCTCAGAAATTTGAGGTACCCCTGCCCTGATTTCATGTAATCCCGAAATCCAAACGACGGAGGCGAGCTCCGTCCAACCCCTTTATTTTTCTATCGTTCGTTTCCGGCCGCATAACTGTTTCACGACCCGTACCAAATTGTCGCCCCTCACACTAAGAGCTAAATCATGTCAGGCATGCACAGGAAACAATACCATGAGTTTAGTTGATACCTATACGCATACACGTACGTTCGCGTGCACACAAGCACGAATGCTAATTTCTACTGATTGTTCGTGTCTC
>CAZIJM010000110.1:0-5090 GCA_964539695.1 uncultured Methanomassiliicoccales archaeon
CGGACCGCCTCAACCTCCTCAGGGACATGGAGACTCACCTGGAGTCGATATTCGGTATATTCCAGGGTCTGACGCCCGAGCTCACCAAGGACATCAAGAACAATGAGTCTCTGGTGTATAGGTACGTGGACCTCGACGACGTGGAGCACAAGTACTACAAGCTCTCCAACCCGGATGTCACGTCCAGGATCACCGAGGAGCTAGCGGACCAGAAGATGCTCATCGCCGACGGACACCATAGGTACGAAACTGCCCTCAATTATGCCAGGGAGAACCCCAGGGACGAGGGGAAGCAGTTCGTGCTGGCGACCCTGATCGCCGCAGACGACGAGGGGCTAGTTGTGTGGCCTACCCACATGCTGGTGGCCGCCGGGGACATCTCCGAGAAGAATGCGGTCAGAGGCATCTTCAAGGTCATGGCGCTCACCGAGACCGACTGCGATGGGATGATCGCAGGCCTAAAGGACCACATGATGGGCCTTGTCTTCAAGTCTGGGGCCTGCTACTTGGCCGACTACAACGAAAAGGATGATCCGATGTGGACTCTGGGTACCTACATCGCCCAGGAGCTGATCCTCAAGGATGTGTACAAGTCTGACGAGGGTAAGGCAGAGGTGACGTACAACGCCAAGCTGGACTCGGTGCTGATAAAGATGGACAACAAGGAATACGATCTGGCGATCGTTTTTAACGACCCCAACCTCCAGAAGATATGGGACTTGTCCATGGCCGGGAAGCGCATGCCCAAGAAAACTACATACTTCTTCCCAAAGATCTGGTCCGGGTTCGTATTCTATAGGATGGTCTGAGGCGCACGGACCTCCTGGAAACCTCTTTCCTTCTTTTTGGGATGCATCGTTGACCGTCAATGAGTACGGGCGACTACAAAGGTGCTAATAAATCGATAATAAAAGATGGAGCCGCCGATGGGAATTGAACCCACGACCTACGCCTTACCAAGGCGTCGCTATACCCCTTAGCCACGGCGGCAGTGCATAGGCATGCGTAGTGGCATCCCATTCATAAACATTGCTGTTGAACAGTGGATTTCGCGACCATATTTAGGAACTAAATGGAACCACAATAGCGATGCACAGACAGGTTGAACCGACGGGTGGTCAGTGCGAGATTCCGTCTGAATTGACTGACCACTATCGATTCACATTATTAAATCGCCACATACCTCAAAAGTTCCAGGGCGTAAAACTCAAAGTTAACGGCCTTTAAACTTTGAGCGTCTAATATGCATTATATGCTTCTTACGCAAAGTGCTAACATCTTCACATCATGAATTAGAGATGCTATATCCCTATTTGATGAGCTTTTGATGAGCTTTTGATGAGCTTTTGATGAGCTTTTGATGAGCTTTTGATGAGCTTAGTCAAGAACCAAGAACTGCAAATACGGGGGTTCAACAGTTTTCATCTAAACATCACCGTCTCCCCAGATGGTCAAGAAGCATACGTAACCGTCTGTCGACTGTCGTTCTGATCGCCAATAGATTAATCTCGACTGGCACAATGATCAGACCATGGATAAGATCCTAGCAGATCCGTTCTAAACAACAAAGATCTGATGAACCGTGGCCTTAGAATCATTTTCATTCCACTTCAAAACATGGTGATATCAGAGATGAAATATCAGTTCGGTCTGTTCTGGTGGTCCGAGAAGATCATAGCCAAAAGATACCTGTTCAACGTTTCTGACCACACTTCGACGTCCCCAGACGTTCCGGACGACGTGATGAGATCCTACATAGACACCGTTCTTTGTCTGAACCTCTTGTCTGAGTACAAACTCCTGTCCCCGGAAATGCACAGGGAGTCCGCGATTTTCTGTGTTAAGAACATCAGGCACAATATCTCGCGCTATGACGACCCGGACTACGACATAATCTGGGCCCAGGACACGATTAGGCCGATGGTCATCCTCAGCAAAATCCTAGAATTGAGATGCTAAGACAAGATGAAAGAGCTGTACTATGCTACCATGCTTTCCATGTAAGACCTCATCGAGACCCTGTCCGAAAAACCCGAACCTCTGTCTGGGGGAGATGTAAAAAGAACGGATAGAATCCGAGCATCCCCTCAAGGAGGTGTTCTCATCCCCACCGGCAATACGCCCGTTGTGGACCTCCCCCCAGGGCGTGATGATCGCCGGAATGATACAACATCCTTTTCGACGGTTAAAGTAACAAATACGTTTTTACCGTCATAGATAAAGGTAATAGTGTCGGAATCCGACAAATGAACAATACTATGTTTCTGGAAAGAAGACAGGTACAGTCCGCAGTATACAAGCGCATCTTCAGGCACAGAACTATCGAGCTGAAAAATCTCTACACCTACATTGAACGCCGCTTCGACATGACCGGCGAGGAGATATTCAGAAAGGACCCGAAGGGAACCATCCTGATCGAGCACGAGGTCCGCTAGCCCTCCAAACCCTAAAGTACGAGGGCGCGCCGTCCACGGGCCCGGGATAGGAATATGTAAGCTCCCCCTAACTGAAATCGAATTATCTCTCCAACAGCTAAAAGACCACCAGTCTTCCCTATCCAGTCAGGGAAATGAGTTTCACCTTCCTGTCGCCGTGGTCCTGAATCCTCTCTATTATCCTCTCTCTCACTAGGATGCCCAGGTAGTAGGAGAAGTTCTGCTTGTTCAAGTTGAATCTGGTATCAATGTCCGTAATGGTTAATCTGGAACCGTTACGGGTAACCCCCAGTATATACTCCAGGATCTGAACGGTCTTACCTCTTATCCTCTAAAGGTTAGGGGATCTGGACGTGAGTGCCCACACCAGCTGCTTCGCCATCGACCTACTTAGATCGTAGAAAATGTAGTATACCGAGCGCCCACGAAGAACGCGCAGTAGCAGGAGGTAACTGCCAGAGGTTGGTGTTCTTGTTATGTTGATAAAGGTGCACCCCCTTCCCGTGCTCCCTCTCGTAGATAGTGTAGATCGCGTCCACTATGTTCTGGAAATCAAAGCTATCCACTGTCATGACCTTAGTAGAGACCATGGTTGATGCGAAAAAGCCATTTAGGACGCTGGTCAACTCCTGAAAGAGGCGTCCATGAACAGGTAGATCTTGTCTATGCCCGATACTGCGTTGTATACCTTGATGATGAGATCCACGGCCTGCCCCGTCGTGGCTACGTGAATGTGTAATATACCGTATGAGGACAAGAGGATGATTATCGGAATAGACTTCAGAACATGTTACTTCTCCACGGCGATCATGAGCGGGCTTATCCTGGTGACCAATTTTAGAAGTTTCCCACGGTAACGTACTAAAACACCGAGCAAATCGGTGTATTAAATGTCTATTTTGGACGAATGCCGACTGATTCGACCGTTTTCCGAACCTGCATCCAGCTCCGCAACCATTTAAAGAGGGTCACGAGTATATATTTTTTGTTGTTTCGGACTATGGAGAAATAAGTTTATATAGTATGTTATAAATATGTAACGTACTATATTTTGGGGATTTTCATAGGGGTATCGGAGGAGATCAGGAAATCGAGAGATCAAAGAATACGGTAGTCATGAAGATCAAAACAAATTGTCTGAAGAAATACATAATTCGCGAGAAGAGAGCATAAAATACATTAGCGGCTCCAATCCACAGCCGATAAACGGGGCCGTCATCTGGCACATCTCGACAATATGTACGTGCCGCTGCTGGAGAAAACTGCCTGCAGCAGTCTGGAGGAGCTGTCATAGGACGACCCCATCCTCTTCAGAAATCTGTCCGCCGATATCCACCTGGCATATTGCTTACACAAGGCCGCGGTCAGAAGGCGTAGGAACATCTTTCTTATCTACACCTATGACCTAGAAACAAGGGAGATAATCTCGTCCCAAGTGTTCCCTGGAACAGCCCGGACTAGGCAGACTACAAAGGGTTCCTAGAAAACAACAACATAGAATATGGTGTTATCATTACCAACAGGGGGTTCCCTCCGTCGAATATCAGGGCGGTCCTAAAGGACCGCCCTGAGCTTTACCACATCACGCTCCTTAAAGATAACAGCGAGATCATCAATAAATACGATTTGGACTTCTAGGGTTCCCTCAAAGGTTTCAACCGTAAGATCCTATAGAAGAAAATGCAACCGAAGACCGCTACCTGTACGCCTTCAAGGATCTGTCCCTGGTCCCCGAACAGGCGGAGAACATCGTGGCCAGTATGGACCACGGTAAGATGTTCAATCCAAAGTCCCTTGGGAGAAAGTTCACCAAGGCCTGAGTGCTGGTTTTTGAATCTGATCTGGACCTGGAGCCAGAGGCAATCTACCGCGTCTACAAGGATCGCTGGGAGATCGAGATGGTCTTCAATCAGTTTGACAACAGCTTGGAGCTAGACGACATCAGGGTCCGAGAAGATTTTAGTGTGATCGGGAATGAGTTTATTAATACCTTGCAGCCAGGGTCTTCAAGAGGATCCTCAATCTCTTCGCCGATACCGGGGTGTTGGACAGAGTGACCTATGGAGACGATATGGAGGATCTGTCCGAGGTCTGGAGAAAGGTCGACACCCCGGAGGAGGCGTCGACCGACGACGGATACTGGGTCCGCGGGCTGAAGAAAGATATGAAGCTTATGGAAAGGCGGAATCTGTTTAAGCCAAAGCCTGAATCGCCCCCGAAGAAGAGGAGAAGGCCGAAAAAAGTGCCTGAGGAGCCAAAAGTCAAGATGCCCCGCGTACATCTGAAGAAGGCGTCTTAAAATGAGTACTTAGTACCGTAACATGAGAAACTTCTGGATTATTGAGCTGTATAACACAAAGGAGTACCAAAGGTTCAGTTTTTGGAAACTCCAGAAGAAGCTGCGGTAGAAGCATGAAATCCATATGGTCTATTCCACTATCGACAAAATATAGCGCCAGAAACAAAACCTACGGACGATTCGAGCGTACCTGAGCCTCGACCTATTCCAAATCACTACACGATATGGCCGAGCGACGTCCACTCGATATGGATCCTGGACCACCATCGTGGTGCATCCTCACTTATCACGTCTCTATCTGCGCAAATGGGTGAATTACTTCGGCATCGCCACTAGTGATAACCTGTTTAAGGAGT
>CAZIJM010000111.1:0-4993 GCA_964539695.1 uncultured Methanomassiliicoccales archaeon
GGTTCTCGCTATTAAGCCCATAAAGGACTTCACTTCAAGACTTATTTCTATGTTAGACGCACTTTGCTATTGATAGTTGCGTATACATATACGCAACTGTTCATACGAATGCTCCAAAAATCTTCGGAAAATCATATCAGGAATGTCAAATCCATGTCCAGAAAAATTGTCGCCTTTACTTCTGCAGCATCATGCTCAACACGGGATTGTACTACGCCCCAGACAGACCCTATGAGAACCCGGCCAACCTCACAAGGAAGCTCAAACTGGAAAACTCTTTGGCGTTCTCTGATGTCACTGTCAAGCATCTGGCAAAGAACATCAAGTATGTCTCTATCAGGTTCATCCAGGTCGAAACCGACGTCTTCGGGCCCGTCTGTAACACTAACACCAGCAATAGCTTGGCCTGGAACCTGGTCCGTACTCTAACTTTCATCAAGGAGTGCGTCAGGGTCGTTAAGATCTCCTGTCATGTGAATATGGGCATGGGGGTTGGAGGGATCCGATGTATAATACCGCTCCCATTGACGCAATCATCAGATGCAACAAGGCGATGGTAGAGATTGCTCACGTGGACGGCATATAGATCGGAATGGGAAACACCGTCAGAATGACAGTTTTCCACTACACGATCTCTGGAATGGGAGAGGTCAGGTCTGTCGGCGACCTTATCGTCAGAATAGAATACAACAGCAACATGAAAATCGATAAGGCCAAGGAGTACGTGGTCAACAAGCTCAGAATCTTCGCCATGGACATCGCCGATGAGTACGTCATAGGGAATTCGGGGAGGAGCTCAAGATCGGCACTATCACTCCCGTCTTTACGTGGAATCGCCGCGAAGATGAATATCAAAAAGCCGTTAGACATCGAGATCAACAGTTGCGAGAAGTTCCGCTAGATGTTGAATTGAACCGTTTGGATAATTAAAATGGGAAAGGGCTTCCCTTTACTTCTATTTAATCCTTCGTCCTCCTGCCCGGAGACCGCTCTAACTTATCCTCATTTATCGTCTGGAAAGGGAACGGCTAGATTTGTCATCTCTGTCCATTTTGAATTAGTATACAAAATTATCTTGTTATGTAGTAGTTATAGAATGAATAATCCTGCCACATAATTATACTTCATATATTAAAGTAAAATCAATCTTCAAAACGTCTATTGAGATATGGAACATAAAGCTCGCACAGAACGTGACTAACACTAGTCATTAACGAGAGCTCTCCATCGTGGAACATTGGAAATGTACTTGGGAAAAAATAAAGGTCGTCGAAGTCAGGTTTAACAAGGCAGAAATTCCTCTTCAGGTAGTCGCTGCATCTAAGACCATGAAAATCGCGTTCAAAATCCTCGAGCCCCTGATGAGCAAGGGAGAGGAATTTCTCAAGAGGACCGTCGTTATGGAAACTGTCAAGAGGGACATCTACGAGATTAGCAAGAACGTGTACTATACTATGCTCTGCGAAGCTGGTATAACGTCATCAACCTGGGATACGACGTCTCCGTTCAGGACTCCATTGATGCCGGTGATGAGAATGAGGTCCAGGTGCTCGGAGGATCCGCTTTAATGACCACTACTCTGGAGGCTCAAAGGGAGCTCGTGGAGGCTGTCAAGGAGGTCAGGGTCCATACAAGTATATCTTCAGAGGCGCTCCTTACAGCCAGATCTGGTACGACAAAATTGGCGCTGACGAATACTTTGAAACAGTTGATAATATTATCGGGCTCATGGGCAAACTCATTTCCTGAATACTCAACTAAAGTGAAGCAAATGGCAGCAACAAGAGCCCTTATGATCACAAACGTATATGACAGGTTCGTAAAGAGAGAAGATCAAGGTAAAGGACTGGGATTACAAGGTCATCCTCAAGGACAAGGACATAGTCAACCGCCTGTTCCAAGCCGGTGTAGAGATGCTGATCACCACTGACTACTACAACCAGGATCTTGGCCGTGTGATGAAGATCACCAAGGAGAAGGTCTAAGAGGGTATCAGGAAGACCTTCACCAAGCTGCTCTACGGAGAGGAGAAGGATGTCGCCAGATTCTACTCCAGGCACGACAACTCTAACGTCAAGTCCGTCATCCAGGGAGGGCTTATTGGATCCTCCATCAGCGAGGACGTGTTTGTCCAGGTCATACAGTTCTACGCCCAGGAGGGCATCGTGGATACCCTGGTTAATGGGGTCATAACCACCATTGAGGACTACCCCGTTAAGACCAAGACCCCCCTTACGAGATCGGGGCCATCATAGCCGAGCTCAGGGCGGTTGAAGAGGTTCATGTTAGGGTCGGAAGTCCCGGATTCGGTGTTTAGGGACCTGAAACGCCTCTGTCTGAGGCAGGGCATTTTGCGCTGACCTCCCCGACGCCAACCACAGAATCATGGACACACACGAATGCTCCTAGCTCAACAAGCCGAAGATGGATATGACCGGCTTGAATATGCTAGCTGGGTGGACCACCGTCAGTGACATGCTCATGATCAAACAGATGCCCATCTTCGGCGGATACACCGGAGGCATCGAGAAGACCGTTATCTGCGACGTGGCGACGACTTTCGGGTTCTTCGCTTACTTCAGCAGGAACTTCCATCTGGATTGGCCCATCCACATCAGGTGAGATGTGACCACCGTCAAGGAGATCTTCTAGATCACCGCCCACGCGACTACGGCCATCAACGTTAATACCGACCTGTTGTTGGCCAACTAGTATCACTCTATGGCCAGCCCTATATCGAGATATGCCTGTTGGAGACCGTCACCCAGGTCATCACCAACACCGACTCCAGAATGGAGTTGCTATCTGGTTCCACCGTCAAGGGCGTTCAGGACAAGACCATTGGAATGGAAGTCAAGATTATGGGAGTGGCTGCCGAGGCTACTTACGGTATGAAGATCTCCGTCGTGAACGGGGTCCTCAACAAGCTGATTTCCTCCTACGGGTCTATTTCATCGATGTCCTCACCGGCAAGACCTTCTAGGAGTGCTATGGCGTCAAGATCGTCAAGCCTACCTAGGAATACTTTGATGTCTATGACAAGGCCGTGGCCGTCCTGAGGAAGTTTGGACTGACATTAAGCACTGAGAACCGTTACACACCCAAGAAAAACGCCTTCGGAAGAGGGTTCGTCCTATTTCCGCGTCATCTTATCATCGGTCGGACGGTGATGGGACACCCTTCAAATGCCTCACCGGATTCCTTGATATTTTTCTCAATTAGCGGGAGCGGGTCCCTCCAACCTCTTTAAATTGTATGAACCCATCAGAATCGACTATAACTCGGGAGAATTGAACATAGTGGCGCGGAAACCCATAGACGTCTTTGAAACCTATAACAGATTCGCGGAGGGCCGTAAGGTCCCTGAGAAGAAGTGGGACTACGAGATCATACCCCAGAATGTTAAACTCATGAAGGAGCGCTACGAGATCTCTTTCGGCAACAATTTCATCCCCGAGGACCAGGATCTGGTGGACAGGTTATTCATCGCTGGTGTCGACATGCTCCTGACCACCGGCATTTTCAACTCGGACCTGGGGACCGTGTTCACCATAGAGGAAGACGAACTCTACGAGGGCCTGAAGATGGCCCCGAAGAAGCTCAAGCTCGGCCACGGCAAAGATAGGGTCAGCTGTAAGGCCCGTAGGGGCAACACTATTAGGAAGCCGGTCATCCAGGGCGGGCCCACCGGGGCTCCAGTTTCGGAGAGCGTTTTTACCCAGATGATTGAGGCCTATGCCCAGGAACCTGTGGTGGACACCATTGTCAGTGGCGTCCTGAATACTATCGATGGCCATCCCGCCACCACCAAAACGCCCTGGGAAATTAAGACCACCATGGCCGAGATCAGGTACGTTCGCGAGGCCACCCGCAGGGCCGGACGGCCCGGGATGTGTATATATGGGCCTCAGACCCCGCTGACCGCCACCGGGCGTCTGACGTCAAGTCTTGGTGACGAGGGTCTGAAATGGTTTGACTCCCATAAGTGTTCCCAGCTAAACGAGCTGAAGATGGACATGACTGGCCTGAACATGCTGGCCGGCTGGCACAGCGCCGGGGATATCATTATGATCGAACAGATGCCCATCATGGGTGGGTACTCCGGAGATGTAGAGGAAACCGCCATCTGTGATATAGCCACCACTATAGCGTCCTTCGCCCTATTCAACTGTGACATTCACTTGGACGGTCCGATCCACATTAGGTGGGGGATTACCAGCACCCGACAGACCTTACAGGTGGCCGGACACGTGGCCGCCGCGTTAGACTACAACACCGATCTACTGCTTGGAAACAAGTACTACACTCTTGCGGGACCCTGCACCGAGATGTGCTTGTTAGAGACAGCTGCCCAAGCCCTGGTGGACACCGCCTCTGGCAGGGAGCTGCTGTCTGGCGTGGCGGCCGCCAAGGGGACGGTCCAGGACAAGACCACCGGCATGGAGGCCAGGATCATGGGCGAGGCCTCTATGGCTGCCTGCGGTATGAATGTTCAAGACATTAATAGGATCGTGGAGAACATCGTCAGCAGGTACGAGGGTATGTTCATCAGCCCACCGTTGGGCAAGAAATTCCAGGAGTGTTACAATATGAGCAACCTCCTACCCAATGACGAGTACATTTCGGTCTACGACCACATCTTGGAGGTTCTGTCCCAGTGTGGCATCGATTTCTGACGGGGTACCCATCTTCATCAGAAATTTTTTATTTTTTGCTCTAGTATTTAAAATAGTAACTAATTTATCTATGATGATTATTTAACAATTACTATTAATGGAATAAACGTTCCAATTAATTATATTTAAAAATTTTTATATTCCAATTACCAAATAATGAAAAAATTAGACACCTAGATCTTCGGACAACGTTAAATCAGAAACTGTTATATAGTGTCCTGACGGGTCATACTCTCAATGGAGGGCGGTCCGGCGACCAGCAGGTCTCTAAAACCTAGCCAGCGGGGATCGACACCCCGGCCTTTCGCCTTTCACAC
>CAZIJM010000112.1:0-4953 GCA_964539695.1 uncultured Methanomassiliicoccales archaeon
CTCCAGGTGGTCGTAGGCGAACAGTGCCACGCAGTCCGCCACCTTAGGTCCGACCATTTTTAAAAACTGGAAGAACTCCATGAAGCAGGGTTACATGCTAGTCGTTAAGTTCAAGTCCAGCTGCAACAGAAAGAGCAACGGCTGCATGACCCGGAGCGTCACCGCCAGGAAGTATCTGGTCATGTCCTACAATAAATGGAGGAAGAAGGTGGACTACGAACGTCGCTAGAAGCCAGAATGCACCTTCTCCGACTTCAATCGAATAATCAATGAGACCGTCTTGGCCATTACCAACAGCAAGATCTCCCTCGAGATATTTTTCAATAGGATGTCAATCAATTTCTACAATGACTTTCACATCCAAATACTCAAAAAGACCGACAACAAAGTCATGATGAAAAATGATAGCTGGTCTAATTACCGATTCAGTCCGTCACATCTATTAAATTGTGCAACAATGTTAAACGTCCCGAGAATCATTTAAAAGAAGTCACACAAATACGGACCTGTTCGAGGTTTGGAAATGTCGGAACTATTAGCTGACGGGGGAAAGCAGCTTCTTTTGAGTAACGAGGCCATAGTCAGGGGCCTCTTCAAAGCTGGCGTCGGCTTTGCATCGACTTACCCGGGTACCCCCTTCCTCCGAGATAGGTAACCTCCTCGAAAAACTTGCTTTCGAGACCGGGATGTATTTTGAGTTTTCCACAAACGAGAAGGCAACCATGGAGGCGTCCGCGGCGGCGTCTTCCAGTCTAAGGTCGTTCGTGTTCATGAAGCATGTAGACCTGAATGTGGCCACGGACCCCATGATGACCCTGACTTACTCCAGGGTCATCGGCGGGATGCTCATACTGGCCGCAGACGACCCATCCACCCACAGCTCCTAAAACGAGCAGGACAACCGCTACTATTCCTTGCTGGATCTTCTCCCTATGGTGGAGCCCTCCACCCCGGCGGAGGCCAAGGAGATGGTCAAGGCCGTTTACGACACATCTGAGTGCACTACCCTTCCGGTCCTGTTCAGAACCATTACTAGAGTCAATCACGCCCGCGGGGTGGTGGAGCTAGATCCCAAGGCGAAACCCAGAGCCAAGGGACACTTCAATAAAGACGTCATTAGGTTCGTGAATATCCCCGCCAACACCATGGTGAACAGGAAGAAGCTCCTGGAGCTAATGAGGCGGACCAGAGAGCTCTCCGAGGAATCCCCGCTGAACTTCCTCGAGGACGAGGTGACGTGGGTATCATAACGTCTGGCGTCTCCTATACCTTATGTCAAGGAGTTCGTAAAAGAATCTTCCATCATGAAGCTTGGATTCACCAACCCACTCCCGGGGATTAGTATTGTCGAGTTCGTTAAGGCAAGAAGACGGTCGTCGTGGAGGAGTTGAAACCCTTCCTGGAAGACCAGATCTCGAGGATCTGCGCCCAGAACGGCATATCCGTGCCTGTCTACGGGAAAAAGACCGGGCACCAGCCCAACCCGAGCACAGAGAGGGAGTTCGGAGATATCAGCACCAAGCCTATCGACATCGAGAAACTGGTCCGCGGTATCAGTGTGAAATACGTCGAAGAGGTGAACCCCTACGACGTGAAATCGGCCACCAAGGCTATGAGGAGCGCTCTAGAGCACGACGGGGGGGGGGGGTCACCGTCATCATATTCAAGTACTCCTGTCCATTGAAGCTCAAGAAGAGGAAGATGCTGGAGGATAGGAAGTGCAAGGTTGACCAATCCAAGTGCATCCGGTGCTACACCCGCCTGAAAACCATAGCCTACCCGTCTCTGATCAAAAGAGATGGAGCTGTGGAAGTGGACCCGACACAGTGCATAGGTACGGGATGTGCGCGAACGTGCATCCCTGTGACGCCATAAAGGTAAGGAGATGAAGTACACCATTCAAATTGTCGGAGTGGGGGGCCAGGGCGTCCTTCTGACATCCATGGTTCTGGGACACGTGGCAATGAACTGCGGCTACAGGGTCACGATGAACGAAGTTCACGACATGGCTCAGAGGAGAGGCAACGTCTTCTCCACGGTCCGCTTTGGCGACGACGTCATTAGCCCCCTGGAGGCCGACAGGTGTGTGGACATGATCATGGGCTTCGAACCTTCAGAGGCTGTGAGAAACCGTTGGGCAACAGCAACACATCGGTCCTGATGAACTTGAACCCAGTATACCCCTCGATGGTCGCAGCCGGATTCGAGAAGTACCCCAAGATAGACGATTTCATCGAATCTATCAAAAGGATCAATGCCAACCTTATGACCCTGGACACCACCAAGTTGGCCATCGAGGCCGGGAGGGCCGTCGCCACCAACGTTGTAATTATTGGCACCGTCGCGGCCGTGAAGGACTTTCCGCTTACGAGGAGAGACCTCCTAGAGGCCCTTAAATCACAAGTCCTCCGAAATCCTGGACATCAATGTCAGGGCCTTCAAGACGGGATATGACGCTGTGAAAACTAAAACAAGAGGGCCGGATCCCCTCGCCTTACCTTTTATCACTTGATTCGGAACGTGCCGGCCCTTCACTGCTGGCTAGCACGCTTAAGGAGGTCCATCTTGAACTCGTAGTATGCGGAACTCATGTTCATGTGGTGAACATGTGGGTTGTCTAACCTCTGCTCCTCCTGCCAGATCTCGTCCTTAAGCTGCCTCTCCACATGCTCCCTAATCTCCATCAGGTCCCTGGGTGGCGAGACCCTCCTTCCACCAAGAATCACTGGGCGGAGGAGCTCCCTTGAGATGCAGTCCCTAAACTCCATGTTCTTCCACGGCCTTATGGGGTCCACGAACCTGTAAGGCCGGGACAGATCCACAGTCTCATCCGCCAGGGTGATGAGATCAGATATGGCGTGGCCAGTGGAGTCGTAGATGCGGTACACCTTCTTCCTGCCGGGGTTGGTTATTTTCTCCACAGTATCAGAGATTTTGATGGTTGGCCTGCAGACACCATCCTTCTCGATGGCGGCAATCTTGTACACCGCTCCGAGAACGGGGTCGCTCTTGGCCGTAATTAGTCTCTCGCCCACTCCGAAGGAGTCGATGCAAGCGCCCTGGTCGATTATAGACGTGATTGAGTACTCATCCAGGCTGTTGGAGACGATAATCCTACAGTCGCAGAGCTCCGCGTCGTCCAACATCCTCCTAACTTCCTTGGTCAAGTACGCCAGGTCCCCAGAGTCCAGCCGGACGCCTTTCAGGCGCCTCCCCATAGGCTCTAACACCTCCTTGGCGCAGCGTATAGCGTTGGGCATCCCGGACCTCAGGACATCGTACGTGTCGATCAGCAAGACGGTGTCATCCGGGTAGATCTCGGCGTAGCGTCTGAACGCTTCGAACTCAGAGTCGTGGTACATGACCCAACTGTGGGCCATGGTCCCGCTCACCGGAATTCCAAACATCTGTCCGGCCAGGACAGTTGCGCTCCCGTCGACACCCCCAATATACGCGGCCCTGGCACCATAAACGGCTGCGTCCATGTTGTGGGCTCTACGGGCACCAAAATCGGACACCGCGCGGCCCTGGGCGGCCCTGACGATTCTGCGTGCCTTGGTGGCGATGAGTGACTGGTGGTTGACTTGCGCCAGAATGGCAGTCTCCACCAACTGGGCATCGATCATCGGAGCAGTGACGGTCATCACCGGCTCGTTGGGGTACATCACCGTGCCCTCGTCGAAAGCATAGACGTCGCCGGTGAACCTGTACTCCTTGAGGTACTCGAGGAAACGGTCGTCGAACATGCCTAGAGAGCGAAGGTACTCCACATCCTCCTCGCTGAAGCACATATGCTCTATGATGTCCATCACTTGTTCCAAGCCGGCAAAGATAGCGAAGCCTCCCTTGTCTGGGACTCCTCTAAAAAAGACATCGAAGGTGGCGGTGTCGCTCCTGTCGGCTTCCAGGAAGTACCCGTTGGACATAGTCATCTCATAGAGGTCCATCATCATCGAGAGGTTACGCTCATCGAAAATGCTCATTGACAGTCACCAATTTCACTCAAGTAGCTTTCCAATCCTCCAGGGCAGCGTATCTCGAGAGGACATCGTTACCGACGACATATGCATTGGTGCGCAATCCCACTGTTCTAATGCTGTAGGAGCAGGGTCCGGGCCAACTGGAAAGATGCGAATCCACTCTCCATGTACATCATTGCTTGTACCGCATCCGTACCCCTCACCAGTCTGCTCAGCTTCTTGATCTTCTTACAGTAACCGCCGTCTTTAACACTTCTTGTCATGACATGGTCATTGTTGTAATTGTATAAATTACAGCAGTTTCTTACATGAAAGTGTCTCAATGGCGATAAATACGATCGAGAGGTTGCATTAGGATGATGAGATACTCCACACATCTCAGCGACGTAGTGCACTTAATGGTCTTCATTACGCTCAACAAAGACACCAGTCTGACGAGCAGAAGTATAGCAGAAAGCATCAAGACCAACCTAGCCTACATTCGCAAGTTCATGTCCATTTTGAAGTCGGAGGGTCTCATCATCAATACAACCGACCATCCCCGGCCGGCGTTGGCGAGGGACGCGTCGGAGACTTCCCTCCTAGATGCATACCGTGTAATGGAGGACGATATGTCCCTGTTGCACTCGGACACCAATACGAATCCGGAGTGCAGGATGGGCGTCATAATCCAAATATCATTGAAGGATTACTACAACGAGATTCAGAGTGATATTAAAGCTAACATGACCAGCATAACCCTCCAGGATATTATAGACAACTATCGTAAGCGCTGCGAATTGTGTAATTTCGATTTTTGAGAACGCTCTTGTCCAGACAGAAATAGAACCTGAGTTGTCACTTGTACTCAAATAATATGCGCACGTACGTACACAAATCGTCGATCACCCCGATCATCTTTTGGTGGATGTCGGCCCATGCGGTAAAACGTACCCCCGTTATGGAATCAAGAGGTCATCACCCCTGCCAGGGT
>CAZIJM010000113.1:0-4947 GCA_964539695.1 uncultured Methanomassiliicoccales archaeon
CGAATTAGTATGGTGGAGTCCACGATGTTCCCAGACACGTACCTGATGAAGATAGACATCCCCTGGTCCTTGTCCATCACGACGATCACCCTAACTTCGTTGTCGATATCGCCGTTGTAGTTGCCGAGGATCGTGACTGGCATATGCACGTCGTTAGGAGTCCGAAACTGTCAATGATGACGTTCATGGACTCCTTGCCCCTGTAACTATCGGGACGTACGTCTTGAAGAAGCTGCGGTAGTTGTACTCTTGACCCACCTGGTAGAAGTACTCCGAGATACGACTGCCCAGGCATTCACGACCCAGAGCAGAAGGCTGTTGTACCTCTGCATAATACAGAACCGCACGGAGGAAGACTTCCTGACCTGTATATGAGAGGATGTGTTGTGTAGGGTCAAATTCGGCAGCAATCGCCAGTGTAGATCTCTTAACAGGATGATGGAGGACTTCGGCATAATGGACATCGTGTTCGAAATCAGGAACGTCTTCGTGAATAATAAGGGGGTCACTACCTGCTATTCGCTACATTCTTTATGAACACCGTCGACCCCGCGAAGATGTCGAGGTCGACCACTCGTTCATGGACGAAGTGATTTGGAAATATGGGGGCATGGAACTGAACAGCGGAGTTCATGACCCCTACAAATATTTCTCTCCCACGACGGATCCACGCTCCAAGGATGCTGAGAAAAGGTTCCGCGAGGCCCTCGTCCGTATGTCACGGCACACAAACTTCGGTGTCACAGTGTCCGGCCTCTGCTGCGAGGTGGGCGTGAGGCGAGACACGTTCTACACCACCAATCTGGTATTCACCGGGTCTTAGAGGAGGTGGTGGCTGGAGCTCTCCCGGGGAAATACCGCTGCATGGACGAGGAGGGGGATAACATGTGCCTGTACGGAATCTGCAATGCAGTTTGTCGTCGTCTGGAATACGCCGCAATGTTCTTCGACCTGTCCCTGACCGATGTGGTCATGGGGGTGGTCTCGGAGAGATGCATGACCAAGTACGTGAGGAGCTAGTGGGAAAATACGGCCTGCCCCCTTATGAAAAAGAGACCGTGTTTCATTTCCAGTTCGACGGCTGCCTGGCCGTGAACCGGGACGTGGAGAGCTCCTAATAGAGATCCGTTGAGAGTAACCGGGACCTAATTGATGCGTTCATACTGGGCAGTTTGGAGTCGATCCGCAAGCGACTTCTTGGACATCCAGACCATAGATGTCCTCTGGCCAGTGATAAGTTTTATGAACCCGACCGGCGAAACACTGGCGGGCCTGGGTATGGATATTGAAAGATACCAGCCAGTTCTAATCATCGTTTCTGCCGTGATCGGTGTGGTCGCAGGTTCCGCCCAGGCGTCGTGTCTAGAACGTCGTACCTGGCAGAGGTCTTCCTAATGTCCTCCTGTACACTTTATTCTTCTCGGTAGACCTGAGGAGACAGGGGGGGCTCCCTTAGAAACATACACTTCATTGCTTCCGCCCTGGCTATGAACTTCGTGCTCACCCCTGTCTGGCATGCATCTTGGGTCTGGCCTTCTTCGACAGCAGTCCCGACATACGTATAAGACTGATTATGCTGCCGGTCGTCTTTTTCACTGACTAGTACCTTGTGTTCATCGGCATGAGCAGGGGAACTAAAGCGGGAATGTCGATACTACCGTTGAACCTGGTGCTCTAAGTGGTTTTCTTGCCGGTGTAGCTGCTGTTCATAGGCAGCAAGATTCGGATGGACCGATGGAGATGCTGCTGGATATGATTGTCATCCTCCTGGTCCTGTTGGTCCTAGCGACCAGTGCAACGACGGGCGGAAGGGGGTTATTTCGAAACGGTTTAGATTCCCATGGCGGCAACCTGTAGCTGTCGCTCCTCTGCTTGATAGTGACGACCATGTTCGTATCGGAGAGGGATAGCCCGCCGGAGAATCCCGCCCTTCTTACGAAGATGTTCGTTCTACTGCTGGTCTCTTCACCATGCTGATGCTGACATCCCAGGTACTAGGCAGGGTTCAGCGCCTGTCCTACATCGACTACGCTGTCCTAACGTTCGCTCTATGGCTTGCAACCCTCCTCCCCCCTGGCCCTGGCCATAGCGGTAGTGGCCTTCCCGAACCAGCTCTTGATCTCACTGGCTCTGGTGATAAGGTCGCTGATAGAGCTTCCCGTCCTATTGGTGGCTTCATGGCCACTGAAAACTAGACATCTGGGCGGACAGAGGAGTCAACACAATCACGTATTCGCTTTATCATGCGGAACGTTCAAGTCCCGCACCCTCTGGTGTAAATTTAAAAAACGTTGAATAGCTTTCCAGGCTGTTGAAGGCCGCCGTCAAAACCCTAGTTTTTCCGGCCATCAAGGCCACCAGCTCCTTCCCCTATCTTCCACCATATGTTTGAGGTTGGCTCAGACTTTCCTCTGAGTTTATCTGAATCGCTATCGTTAGTATAATATACATTGTAAATATTTACATTCATATATCATTATATAATAAGGATAACATTTATGATGAACCCGGAAGACGATGGGTTCGAGGGGGCTTCCAACTATGATGGCAATATACCTCACGCTGGTGGAGAATGCTGGCACCGTTCATCGTCTAGTGGTGCGACGGACTCTGCGACGGCACGGTGTCCCTGGTCAGAACCCCGGGAATATCACGGACATCCTAGCGGATCAGATGTGAGCCTAATGCAGCTGGCAGCCTGATTCCAGGAAGTATCGCGCAGACATAGATGTGAAATTAGTCAAGGCGGGTGCCCTCACCACCATGACCGAGGAGGAACGCGTGGGAACAACCGTCTTCAGCTAGAGCGGATACTACGTCCAGAGCCTCAACTCCATAGACATTACAACCGTCACTGGAGCAATCGGTGTCCTAATATTATTCCTCTAGAGAAGTATAGATATTTAGATAAGCACAAGTATCGACTTCGTTGTATTAAGGGATTTCAGATCGGGTGATCCGGATACCGAATTCATCATTTGCAACGGACTGAACCATCTGTTCGCCGAATCCGGCGGACCCCACCGGGGCACCCTGCTGGAATACTGTGGCCGCAGACATGTCGATCAGAGGGTGATCGACGACATGTCGACTTCATCGTAAACAGGTCTTCGAACGTCGGATGACTGACGATACAACATCCTCAGTTTTCCTCCTATTGACTCCGCTAAGCGAACATGGACGGAAGCTACACATGAGAAGGTTTTCACATGGATAGGCGTCGCGCGGCATTTACATGGTGATGATGGGGCCCGTTCCAGACGATGTTACCGCGATTGCGGTCCAGGTTGACTCAGACCTGTTCCTACGACGTCGTCAAGACGGTGTTCTGGCCTATTACGCTAATTAGCAAGTGGGCTTGTAGAGCTTCTCCAGGTAGCGGCAGTCAGATTCCGAGAGCCTCAGCTCGGAGGTGCTAGTCATCCCGTTGACGTGGGACGCTTTGGTCGCGCCCACGATGGGCAATGTGACCTCCGTGAGCAGCCATGCCAGCGAGATCTCGGTCATTATTACCCCTTTTTGCTTTACCAGTTCGGCCACTCTGGTGACAATCCCGAATCCAAGTCGGCCGTGATATTGTACTTGCCCTTTGCGTAAGTATCCTTTGCTAGTCTCTTCGACGTTTCACTGGAGTACTCCGAGAGCCTTCCAATGTAGCTGTAGAAGCGGTCGATGGCCTTTTTTAATCTGCACGGATACTCCGTACAGTTGGGTGGCGAACACCCCATGTCCGTGGTGAAGTTCTTTTCCCTGAAAACGGGCATGTCGTCTATGGTGCAAGGCTCGTTTATCCCGCAATGGTTACAGTCGATGCAGAGATGCATGTCAGAGTGGGCGGCGTCGAACTTGTTTGTCATCTAGTTGACTTCTCGACCTGCAGGCGGAGTTGTCGGCCAGAAGGCTTGAAGAGCTGTGCCTGTGCGGGCTCTTCCTAATGATGAGTGTCTTCGTGTGATGCTCTCCTTTGGCACACTGCCGCCTTGGTCGCACCCCTGGTCACCCAGTACCATAGTATCTTTGTACCTATACCCGAATCCAACCTTATGTATTAGTACACAAGTGTGCGGCGCACATTCCAGCCCTGAACAACTAAAAAGTATCCAGTTCGCGATTCGAAATCCATGAAGTTTCTTGTCATCACAGACCTCCATCAAAACACGTCAATACTCGATAGAATTAACGCCGAGATCGCCTTTAGCGGGGCCGAGTTCGTCCTCTTCCTCGGGGACGTGACAGACTTCGGCACTGGCGAGCAGGCCGCCGACATCATTTCCAAAATAAAATCCAAGGTTTACGTTATCCCTGGAAATTGCGACCAGCTGGACATGCCTGAGAAGATCAGAGGTGTTGCCATGGACATGCACGGGAATGCGGTGGACGTTGGAGGATACAGGCTGGTGGGTCTAGGAGGGTCCAATATCACCATCTTCCACACCGCCTTCGAACTCGAGGAGGACGCTCTCTACAACGGGCTAAAAAGGAACGCCTCCAAGGGCATGATTCTCATGACCCACGCTCCGTCCTACGGAATTCTGGACGAGATTCCTTCTGGAGCCAACGTTGGTTCCCCGGCAATAAAGAGAATCGTCGACGAGTATGAACCCATTTTAGCGCTGTCAGGTCACATCCATGAGGCGATCGGATCTAAGGTCGTTGGGAAGACCACCTTCGTCAACCCCGGGCCTGTTAAGGAGGGATACATGGCGACAGTCGAAATCACTGACGGCAAGGTGTTTGTCGAGATGATCGGCCCAGAATCATGAGTTGCAATCGAGATAGTCGAAATCTTTTCGCAGTTGAGTCATAGTGGTTTTATATATTTTTGGGTTAAAAAGATAAATGCAGAAACTTAGACTAAACCAGGCAATCCAAAATTATTGTAAGAGGGTTGTGCTTGGTTTTGGGATGCGGAGCATCCCTCAGCCAAGCGCCTACTTGACGATTGGG
>CAZIJM010000114.1:0-4943 GCA_964539695.1 uncultured Methanomassiliicoccales archaeon
TAAAAGCTTTCAGGTTTTTCTATGAGAAGTCATCTCGACCCAGAATTCCAATATCATTTCCAGTAGGTGATTGTCATGAGGAGGATGGAATCATTGTGCTACATCGTTTAATCGGAATTCTGACTCAAATACCCACGGCCGGTTGAAGTAAGCGCAGGTGGTGTATCTGAGCACCTCGATTGGCGACGCATTGGAGTTCGGCGGCAGCAGGGATATAACAACACGTATTTGCAGAAGTGGCGTTTTAAGAACTTGGTCACGCCTGAAGGTGCCGGTGTCGAAAAATATTAGTTTGAAGTTCGGCGGTGTTAATGGAACGTTAAGGTGCTCCTAGATCTCCTGGAAATCTGAAGTCTGATGACTGCCCCCCTATGACGAATAGGTCCTCGCAGCTCCTGCGTAGCCAGAAATCCATTCCCGTATGTGTGGTGCGGAATATTTCTGTGAACGGGTTATTCTATTATAATGCCAATAATCTATGTGTGTTCACAATTATGATATCAAAATTGTCAGATACATTTTCTCGCCGAGCTCATTATCCGGTCCATACCCTTGATAATCTCAATCACGAGGATGGCCACGATGCACACGTCATCCATGATCTCATAGTGCTCCGGAGGCTCAGTCATGATATACATGAAGGTCTCTATACAGGCTCCGTCGACTGTCACATTGACCTCTACGAGCTCGTAAACCGGGACATCCTTTCAGATGTCTATTATGGATGCGGTATTGTCGTCGGCTTCGAAGACGACGTTCCTGACCTCTGATCGAGGGGGCAATTATCAGATAGACCCGGCCGCAGATCTCGGAGCATCCTCGCAGGACCGCATCCCTGGCTTCAACCGAATGTTCGAGCACATGTTCCTAATGAGGGACAGTGTGAGCGTACCATAAGTGAAGACAAGCTGGGGGTAAGGAGGCGTGAACACACCTCGCCGATGAAAATTCAGATGGCCTCGGCGCATTTAATGGCCCTGATGCAGGTATCGCAGCAGTCGTTGATTTTCGGGAGACCTCTTTCTAGCAGGCTCAAAACATTGCCGAGACACCTGGCCATGGTGGCGTTGACCATGTATATGTCTACCGGCTCGTCCTTCCAAATGTCGTAGTCGGTGATGGTGGCAAGGCTACAGTAGCACAGGCCTAGCTCCCTGGCCAACTGGCACTCGGGGACGACAGTCATGCCGATGATGTCTGCGAACTGCCGAAACATGGTGCTCTCTGCTCTGGTGGAGAACCTGGGCCCCTCGATGCACAGATACGTGCCATCAGCATGGTACTTAAGCCCGAGCTCTCTGGCAGTCTCCGCGAAGATGGAGTTCAGATAAGGGCAGAAGGGGTCAGCGATGGATATGTGAACCGCCCTGTCGTCGAAGTAGGTGTAGTCCCTCTTCTTGGTGAAATCGATGAATTGGTCCGCGATGACCAAGTCGCCGGGGGCAAAGTTCTCCTGGAGGGAGCCGACGGTGCAGGTGGAGATGACGTACTTGCATCCTAGCTCTCTTAGAGCCCACATATTGGCCCTGTAGGGGATCTCGGTTGGGGAGTGCTGGCGCTGTCTGCCGTGGCGGTAGAGGAATGCGATCTCCACGCCGTTGATTCTACCGACAAGGATGGGATCAGAGGGCTTGCCGAAAAGCGTATCGGGGAAGACCTCCTCGATGGTCTCAAACATGTTCGAGTTGTAGATCCCGGTACCGCCAATGATTGCGATCTGAGGCATATCTGATGGAAAGATAAGATCGTATTTAATTTTGGACAAGGGCGTCTCCGGGGTCTGTCCCGCCCGGAGGGTCCCTGTAGAAAAGGAAGGAGAAATTCAGAGGACGTGCTTGATCGCCTCGTAGGGTGTAATGTGGAGGGCCCTCTCGGCCTCATCCTTGGTCATACCGGTACCAAGTGCCACGATCCTCGCTGTGGCCTCGTCCATGAGGTTCTCCGGCGCGTGGGTATCAGAGTTCACCACTATTCTGGCGCCCACAGTCTTGGCTACGCTGACTACGTGGCCGTTGGTGATGTTGTGTCCGGCGCGCCCAGACACTTCTAGGATGACCCCATTATCCTTGGCGATCTGGGCCTCCTCCACGGTAATGAACCCGGGATGCGCGAGAACGTCGACCTCTGGGTTCTCGGCAGAAGCACGATTGGTACCGGGTATCACTGGCTCAGCCACAGTTTCCCCGTGGACGACAATCCAGTTTGCCCCGGCCTTTCTGGCCGCCTTGGCCACCGCATCGATTTTGGACGGCGGCACGTGGGTTATTTCCACCCCGGGGATGACCATTATATAGTCCTCGCAAAGCTCCACAGCCCTAGCCACGTTGGACGCCACGAATTCAACGTTGGTCATGTCCACATGGTCAGTGATGGCGATGACGTCGTGCCCTAGGACCATCGCCCTGCGGACTAGCTCGGAGGGGATAAGTTCCCCGTCGCTGAATATGGTGTGGGTGTGCAGGTCCGCCCTCATTGCGACCTCTCCCACAGCTCCTTGTAGACCTTTTCCATGGGGACGCCCACCTTCTCGACGGCCACCATGATGTGGTAGATCAGGTCAGCCAACTCGCAGCACATCTCCTCCTTGTCCTTGTCTTTAACGGCCAAAACAAACTCGGCGGCCTCCTCTACGATCTTCTTACACATCTTAGTCTCGTTGTCGTACAGCTTGCAGGTGTAGCTCCCGTCTTCTGAATTCTCATATCTGTCCTTCAAGACCCTGCGAAGCTCCGGGACAATTGCCATGGTTTTTTCGGTACTGCCGTAGACTGTCTCGACGAAGCAGGACGACCTATTCAGGTGGCAGGCGATGCCCTCGACCTGTTCTACTCTCACTAAGAGAGTGTCGGCATCACAGTCGACCTGTATGGATTTGATCCTTTGGAGGTACCCAGACTCCTCGCCCTTCTTCCAGAGCCTCTGCCTGCTCCTGGACCAGAAGTGGGTGTACCCGGTTTCCTCCATCTTGAAGACGGCCTCCTCGTTCGCCCATGCCACCATAAGCACCTCGTTGGTGATCCAATCCTGGACCACAACGGGTATCAGTCCCTTGTCGTCGTATTTTAGGTCTCTCATCTGACCACTATCCCATTGTCCCTGAGGTACTCCTTCACTTTCCTCACAGAGCACTCGTTGTAATGGAAAATGGAAGCCGCCAGTGCGGCCGAGGCGCTGGTCTGCGAGAAGACGTCGAGGATGTGTTCCTTGTACCCGCATCCACCGGACGCTATGACGGGAATATCCACCTCGTCTGTCACTGCCGCCGTAAAGGGGATGTCATACCCTGTTTTCACGCCGTCGGTGTCCATGGATGTGAGCAGGATCTCCCCCGCCCCTAGGTCCTCCACCTTCTTTGCCCACTCTACGGCGTCGATGCCTGTGGACCTGGTGCCTCCATGGGTGAAGATCTCCCAGCGATCGCCTGCTCTCTTACCGTCCATTGCGACGACCACGCACTGGCTGCCAAAGCTCTCTGCGCACTCGGAGATGATGGACGGTTCCTTTACAGCCGCGGAATTCACGGATACCTTGTCCGCCCCGGCGTTGAGGGCGCTCCTCATGTCGGACACGTATCTGATACCGCCGCCCACGGTGAGCGGGACGAATAGCTTCTCGGCGGTTTCTGACACGATGTCCAGCATGGTCCGGCGGGTCTCCAGGGACGCGGTAATGTCTAGGAATATGATCTCGTCCGCCCCCTGGAGCTCATATGCGGCCGCCATCTCGGGCGGGTAACCCACGTCGCGGAGCCCCTTGAAGTTGATTCCCTTGACCACTTTGCCGTCCTTCACATCAAGGCAAGGTATGATCCTCTTTGTCAGCACGATATCACGCAACGACTTCGCGGCCCTTGGTGCTCAGCTCTATGTCACGGACCCTGAGCGCATCCCGGAGGGCCTTCCCGGTGGCCTTGAACCCCGCCTCTATGATGTGGTGGACGTCGAACCCCCTGATCACGACCATGTGCAGGGTCATCCCAGCGGATATGGCGAAGCTTCTCATAAAGTGGGCATAAAGAGAGTCCGGACAATCGATGTCCGCGTAGGGACGATCCACCAGGTCCAAGGAGGACATCACTAGAGCGTCGTCCATAGGGACAATTGCGGTGGCCATCCTCTCGATAGGCTGGTTGCCTATGGCCTGTCTGAGGGCCCTGCCGATGGTGATTGCTACGTCTTCGACGACATGGTGATCATTGTCGCCGTCGGCGCGGAGGACCAGGTCGAACCCGGCGTACCTGGCCAGGGTTTCGGTCATGTGCTTCAGGAACTGTATGTCGCATTCGACATTGAATTTTCCCGTTCCGTCGATGTCCAAGTCCACGGAGACCTTCGTCTCCTTGGTGCTGCGTTTGATTGAGGACATCCTGAGGTTCATGATAAACATCACTCAATACACCGAAGGATTATAAAACGCGTGCATCTTTCTTTTAAATTCCCTCAGGGATCACGATGGCAGTCCGGGGGCACTCCATACACATGCCCAACTCGCCGCTGTATCCTTCGTAGACATAAAGGGCCTTGAGCAAGCCGCTGCTCTTGACGAAGGCGCAGATTTCGCAGAGGGCGTTGATGAGGTCCATTCCCGCGACCACGGCGTCGGCCTTCTCGGCGATCATCTTGTAAAAATCCTCACGGTAAGCACTCTTGTCGATAAGGTTGTTACCTCCTCTAAGCCCCTTGATGTATTGCGATACGGCGGCGCTGGTGACGCCGAACAAGTTCGCCACCTGCACCTGGGTCATTCCGTGGTTGTGGACCAGCTCCTTGGCTAGAGCGCCTCTGGCCGTTGGCAGGATATGAGTGACGATCAGCTCGCAGGGCATCTTCATGGGTTTGATATCGGATTTTGAGAATTAAAGGTAACGCCGTTTGTTCCAACAATGAAATTTGTAAACAGTAATAGCAAAGAAGTGAACAGTACAAGACGACTATTCAAAGCGA
>CAZIJM010000115.1:0-4937 GCA_964539695.1 uncultured Methanomassiliicoccales archaeon
GGGTGACTGAGCCGATTCAATGACCGGTTCAGTCCGTTACGTCTATTGAATTGTGTAAGAATATTCCGTTTTCTGATTAACTTAAATAGTGATAATCCCTACACAACGTTGGATGGGATGTGCATGAGTGACAATTCACGCAATAACAACAGCTACAGCTCTATCAAGAGTCCCAAGAGACGCTTCTGGTCGATGCAAAGCTCCGACAGGGCAGACGGGATTAAGAGGGGTCTGAACCACATCAACGACCTCAGGAAGAACATGGGGAGCACTCTTCAAGGGATGTTCTCCGGCAAGTCCAACTCAAGCGTATACTCCAAGAGTGTGCGTGAGTTGGACAGCTACGGATACGAGAAGTACAACTTAGACGACAACGGCGGGGAAATCTTCATCTCCAAGGTACCCGAAAAGGCCTTCTTCAACGACGGCAAGCCCTTAATGATCAGAGCGACCGAAGGGAACTTTGTGGGAGGATCCGTCGAGACCACCTCCGCCAACATCGATATCGGCGAGGTCCAGACCATGTTCGAAAACCCAAGGAGCCTTTTCATCAACGTCCCGCAGGGCAGCACCATCGAGACCGAGTACCGCGCTACCGTAGGGGAGGTCACCGCTGATGGGATGGTCAAGCCCAAGCCTATGAATTCCGCGTTCCTCGGCAAGATGAAGTCGTTCAATTCTTTCGAGAGACCGGCCACCCACATCGTGTTGGAGGACAAGGTCCCTGAAGTAGAACCCGAGCCTGTGGTCGAGGAAGCTTCCAAAAAGGAGATCTCCAAGTTCTTTCAGATTGACGATGACGTGGAGATGCCTGTGGAGGAGTTCGTCAGACACTCGTTCCTGGACAGGGTTTTCGGACTACGCGGCCGCAAACCCGTGGAGGAGTTCTTCGCGAATGACCCAGTGGAGGAGTCCGTGGTCGAGGAAGCCTTCGAGAACAAGGATGACTACGACTGGATTTCCTTCGACGACGAAGAATCCCAGGAAGAGGTTTTCGTTGAGGTCCCCCTGGAGGAACCTATTGAACAGGACGCTCAGGTCCTTGCTGAACATGTTGTCTCCGAGATCTCCGCAGAGGAGATCGACGTGAAAGAGCCCGTCGTAGTCATGACACTCCGTAACATCCCTGTCGAGCCCTTGAAGCCCATCGCGGGTTTGGAGATAGAGAGCTCCGAACCCTCCGCAGGATCCGCGGTTACGGAGGACATTTCCGCATCCAACATGATTGCTCAGACCACAGAAACCTCTGCCGAGGTGGAGCTCACATCCACCACCCTCAGATTCAATGGCCTCGAGGAGGACGGGGAGGCGTACCCGCCCCTTAGCGATCCAGTAGTCAAGCGCCCCAGAACGGTCCGCTTTCGTTTCAGCAACGGCATACTTCAGAACGTGGAATCCAATGACAACAAGTCCGAGCCCATGGGGGAGCTCCGCGACCCTTTAGACTGACGGGTCTGTGCGCCCTCCCCGAAAAAGAGGCGGCCATCACGGTCATCGACAAGGTCCGCGACGTGATGCTGTTAACGGTGTCCGTACTCAGAAACGCGGAGATAGAAGCTCTCGTTGAGCCCGACATCCTTATGAAGGATGACGGCTACGAAGGGCGCTTTGCCAAGGCCTACATCCACGACGAGATCCCGTGGATGGATCTCAGGCACGAAGTGCGCGACCTGATGATACTCGCAGTGCCAGATATCGTGCTATTTCAGGATGATCTCTCGTTTGAAGACGTCGAAATTCCGGCTGACGGCATGGAGGCATGCTGGGCGGTCGAAAACACTTTTAAGGCCCCCTCGGCGGAAGAAATTACTGTGATTTCGTCGGGATCCGTTCCGGTGGAGTCCATCGGGGCGGAAGAGCTGGCGGTCATCACCGAGGGTAATCCCCAGGTCAGGTTCTCCTTCGGACCCCAGGAGGTCTACAGGAGCGGCTGGAGAGTCTGCTTCTTATTTTAAGAAGAGACAAAAAATGCACATCCGAGAAACCGAGTCCTGGCCTATTGCCGTCCGGCGCGAGCCGGACGGTCTACTTCATAATTAGTTATATAGATAGTTCCGAAATGACGGGACATGGAATTCCTGCTGCAGTTACTGCTTGCTCTAGTCGTGCTGTTTTTGTTGGCGCGTCTGGGCTCGGCGATTGTATCCAGGTTTGGCATACCGGGGCTAATCGGAGAAATCGTCATCGGCATAGTCGTGGCGAACCTGGCGTTTGGCGATTGGTCTCTGATGGGGTTTCTGGGTATCACCATGCCCGAACCTGGGCAGGAAGCGGAGGTCGGGAGTGACGTTTACCACGTGGTTTACGCTATGGTCGAGCTAGGAGTGATCTTCCTGCTATTTACGGTCGGTCTAGAGACCAAGGTCAAAGACCTGATAGATTTCGGCAAAGTAGCCCTTCCGTGCGCTGTTTTGGGTGTCGTAATGCCATTTATTGCAGGCTTTGCTATCATCATGATGTACGACGGCAATATAGACCACGCCCTGTTCTTGGCGGCGGCGATGGTCGCCACGTCTGTCGGCATCACCGCCCGCATCATTAAAGACACGCATCTAATGTATGCTAAAGAGGCCCGTATCATCATTGCCGCAGCCGTTATCGACGATATCCTGGGAATGATCGTGTTGGCTATTGTCAACGGCATAGCAGCGTCCGAGAAGTTTTCCGTCGGGAGCATCGCCGGTATCCTAATCCAGACGGTCATCTTCGTGATAGCCATCATAGCCGTGTGCAAATGGGTGGTCCCGAGGGTCTACGATTTCTTCGATGCCTATAGGAGGCGTATCGAAGCCCAGGAGAAGGTCTACCGCTCGATGAATAAGTTCGTCCTCGCCCTGGTCGTTTGCCTATTTATGTCGGCATTTGCGGAATACATTGGTTTGGCAGCCATCATCGGGGCGTTTCTCGCCGGGATGCTGTTCGCGGACTACACGTGGGAGTGGAACCTGGAGAGCAAGTTCGATTCAATCACAACATTCATGCTGTCGTTCTTCTTTCTTCACGTGGGGCTCCAGGTGGATTTGGGCTCGCTGACGACAGGATCCGTACTTGTGCTGACGGCCATCATCATCATGGTCGCTGTTCTAACCAAGTACATCGGATGTGGCATCGGAGCCAAGCTCAGGGACAGGTCTATCGACAAGAAGTCTTTCAACATAATCGGGATCGGGATGGTCCCCAGGGGGGAGGTCGGGATCATTGTGGCCTCAATAGGGCTGTCCTCAGGGTTCATGTCGTCTAAGCTCTACGCTGTGGTCGTCCTAATGTCAGTAGTAACCACGATTGTCGCTCCGCCGATACTGGTAAAGCTCTTCAAAAAGAAGTACCATAAGGAGTACAGTATCACGGTTGAGGACAGAATCTGATCCATTCCAGGCCTAAACCTTCAAAATCGATTACAGTGGGTTGCGGAGGAGCCCACGTCCTGGAGGAGACCGCTAGAGGCACAGCTTACACTGGACGTGCGATGGATAAGTAAATTCTTCGACTCAGTTGAGGGGGAAGAACACCTCGAGAAACAAGACCACGACGATGAGCCCAATGGCGACGCCCACGACAGCGCGGGGGCTGATCCTAACTCCCTTCTCGTTCTCCGTGTCGAAATACCTCATGAGGCCGGCGGAAGACTGGAATCCGGTATCGTTTTTCTTTGCCATGAGGCAACCTTATCTTCGGTCCATTTAAAAAATATTATTAGAGATGTTCTAATTGTTCTAACCACAGATTTCGTGAATAGTAATAGAAGTGAATAGATGACTGTTCAAGGCGGAGAATAATTACCAACAGTGACATGCGTCCAGCATGGATGTGAGTTTTGGGGTAAAAATTCTTTACGGGCTTGACAATGAAAACTGTTAGTCAATGGCAAGGGTATTCGTTGTGAAGCGGAATCTGAAGAAAATTAAAGACAACGCCCTGGGCTTACGAACAGGAAACGTGTGGTAGGCGTAGAAGTGTGGATGAGGTAGCTTTGAACGTCGAAGTCCAACATTGTACGGATCCGATCGCGTAAATGCGACGGCTACATGGAGCAAAGGGCTTATCCTTTACCTAGGGAAGCTTCGTAAGCATGTCTGCCCAAACGGGCAGACAATCCTTGCGGTGACACAGAACTGAACTGTAAGGAGTTAGCAGAGGCCATAGTAGCCGAGAAGGATGTTCAGAACGGAGGTTTCGGTAAAGGGTTGAACGAATATCGGAATTTTGGAAAGAAAGAAGTAACAGCATGTATACAACGCAAAACATGCTAGATGTCTACTGTGGGAAAGATACGACGGAATCGGAAGAGCATCGTGGAGCACTTAGTATTATGGATAGAGAGTAGAGAATGGGTTACTTATAACGACCTGATTGAGAAGGCCTGGACAGCGACAACATCATCGAGACCCTCGACAAGGTCATCGTGAACACCCAGACGTGGATGGTATGTCCGTATTCGAGTTGAAGGAATAACAACTCAATATCATCGACAGATTGAAGAAGAAGATCAGGGCAGGGAAATACAAGTTGAATCCCGTTGGGAAGGTGAAGATTTTGAAGCCTAACGGCGGGACAGAACCCTGGGGGGGGGGGGGGTTTCCATTGCGGTCGATCCTATGATATAGCAGGCGGTTGTCTAGATGCTAGTCTACACATATGAACTGACCTTCTATGACTCAGGCTTTGACTTTAGGCCTGGAAGGAGTGCATACGACGTCGTCATACACTCGAAAAACTACATGGAGAAAGGGTGTATTAGACCTTGACCTAGCTAAGTTCTTTGACATACTGAAACATCCTGATGAACGTCGTGTGGGAGATAGTTGGGGATAAGACCTTCATGGAGCTCGTCGAGAGGTTCATGAGGGCGAAAGTCATCTTCCTGAGCAGATTTCGCATCAGAATGGACGAGGGCACCCCGCAGGGGGCCCTCTGATCCCCATTCTAGCCAACATCTA
>CAZIJM010000116.1:0-4910 GCA_964539695.1 uncultured Methanomassiliicoccales archaeon
TGAATATACTTTCGAAGGACTACAACCAGGGCGCCTACCCCGGGAGGAACTCAGAAGGCCTAAACCCAGAATGGCCATGCGACCCGTTCCACGTACTGATAGCCACGATCCTCTCCCAGAGAACCAAAGATGACAACACCCGGAGGGCGTCGGATAACCTATTCCGCAGATACAATTCGGTCGAAGAAATCGCCGCGGCCGACCCAGATAAGGTGACGAAGTTGATACGCCCAGCAGGGTTCTCCAGGCAGAAGGGAAAGGCCATAGTGGACTGCTGCAGAATACTCAGGGACGAGTACGGAGGACAGGTACCGAAGGATACCGAAGAACTGCTCAGGCTCCCGATGGTTGGCAGAAAGACTGCGGCCTGCGTCAGGTCTTACGCCATGGGTATCCCGTCGGTTTGTGTGGACACTCATGTGCATAGGATATCCAACCTAATAGGGCTCGTTGAGACGAGGACACCAGAGGAGACCGAGTTTGCCCTTATGGCGATCACCCCCAAGGAAAGATGGTCAGACATTAACAGGTACCTGGTGAGGCACGGCCAGGTAGTCTGCCTGCCGAACCATCCGCACTGCGAGAGGTGCCAGGTCGCGGAGTTCTGTCAATACTATATGAGTACGGCAACTGAGACACAGATAGTATAAACCCCGCTGAGAATTCACCACTGATGCATGAGGTATCGGTTGTGACTAGTCTGGTGGACGCTGTTATCGTAGAGCTCCAAAAGTACAACGTAGTCAAAGTGAACAGCGTGACCGTGGTCATCGGCGACCTGACGAACCTTGGCGAGGAGCAAATGAGCTTCGCGTACAAGATTGTCACCAGAGACACAATCCTGGAGGGGTCGGAGTTCATTATCGAACACGAGCCGATAGAGCTCGAATGCTGGGATTGCGGCTTCAAAGGGTTCGCGAAAGTCCTCACGGACCCAGACTTCGATACGCACTCCATTCCGATCCTATCCTGCCCCGAGTGCGGCGGGAAGGTGACGGTAATCCGCGGGCAGTCCTGCACGGTGAAGTACATGGATATTGAGGAGGTGGATTGATGTTCAAGTATAGGGACGAGGAGACAGCCAGGAAAGTACTAGATCGCATCGGGAAGATGAACATCGATGTGAGGCTGATGCACATCTGCGGCACCCATCAGGACACCATCGTCCGTTTCGGTTTGGAGGAGATGCTGGAGGACGTTGGGGTCCACATAGCGCAGGGGCCGGGGTGTCCTGTCTGCGTGACCACCAGTAAAGAGGTGGCCGAGGCTATAACCTTGGCAAGGAACGGGATCACCGTTACCGCCTTCGGAGACATGATGAGGGTGCCGACCACCGTCGGGTCCCTCTTCGACGCCAAAGCCGATGGTGCGGATGTGAGGGTCGTCTACTCTATCGACGATGCCGTGCAAATGGCGAGGGAGCAGCCGGACAAGCCGTTGGTCTTCGTCGGGGTCGGATTTGAGACCACTGTCCCATCCACCGCCGTGCCGCTCCAAAAGGACGGATGCCCGGAGAACTTCAGCATTTACAGTTGCCACAGGATCTGCCCCCCGATCATTCAGGCCCTCTTCGACCTGGGTGAGAACAGGATCGACGGGTTCATCATGCCCGGGCACGTGGCAGTCATCACAGGAACGGCAATGTTCGAATCCATGTCCGAGGTTCACCACGTCCCGCAGGTCATAGCCGGGTTCGAGCCCCTGGACATCCTGATGTCGTGCTACATGCTCTGTAGGCAGATCAAGGAGGGCCGCGCTAAGGTAGAGAATGAGTACACCAGGCTGGTCAGGCCTGGGGGCAATCCCACAGCATTGAGGCTAATGAAAGAGACCTTCATGCCTGTGGACCGCTCCTGGCGCGGATTCCGGGTGATCCCCAAGAGCACCCTTGCCCTGAGGCCGGAGTTCCAGGACCATGACGCTACCAAGGTTCATGAGGACATACTGAGACTTACCCCGGAAGTGGACATGGAGGTCAAGGGGTGCCGCTGCGGCGACGTCCTGAGGGGTCTGATCAAGTCCAAGCAGTGCCCCATGTTCGGCAAGGTCTGCAAGCCCATGAATCCCATGGGGCCCTGCATGGTGTCCACTGAGGGCAACTGCAGCATAGCTTATAGGCTCGGGCCTAAGAGGTGACCGGGATGACCAAGATCTACACCGAGACCAAACTACAGAAAAGAATCCTCATCGTCACTAACGACTCCACGGTCTTTCTAGTGAGAAACCGCATTGCCCCCGCCTTTGAGATGTTTGGCGGCAGAATGACAGAGGTGAAAAATCTGGTCAGGCGTCTAGACACAGCGGTGGACGACAGAGAAGAGAAGCTATGTGACGTGTCCTTCGGGGTCATCAGCACCAGATACGGGTTCGTTCCAGGGAATTATCAAATCATGGACTATCCCCACGTCATGTCCAACAAGAAGGAGTACCTTCAGGTGGACCTAGATAGGAACTTCGTTTCCCAGACGTCGTTCATGATGAGGCCATTCGACAAGGTCGTCCTGTGCGTCCCTAAAGACATGTTCACCATGTTCCTGGAGACGGACGAGATCGATGACGGGAAGCTGATCGCCGTGACCAGCCCCGAGTTCAAAGAAGAATGCGAGAGACGCGGTTGGACCTTCCTGGAACGCAGAGGCACTAGAGTAGGGGACGAGAACGCAGATGAGATTGAGAAACTTGTCAGGAAGCTGTGCGCCTGAGCTCGGACAGTCTCTCCTTGTCCTCCTCGGAGACGCGCCTAGACTCCCTTATCTTCTGGATCGACTTGTTGTGGGTCCAGGTCTCCATCCTCCCGGAGCGGATCAAATTCTCAGTCAGATCCGGAAATCCCACGTAGACCACGGACACGGCCCAGGCCGCCCCCATGCGGTAGTAATAGCTGGGGTGGTCGTGGGTTGCGATATCCTCCAGGAGACGCGCCATGCGGCCCCGGTTCTTCTTAAACAGCGACATCCTGGCGATAACGGAGACCCTCATGCGGTATTCCTCATCGCTGTCGATTAAGGATGAGAAATAGTCCCATGCTAAGTCCGCATCTTGCTTTCCGAGCTTCCACGAGTTACAAAAAACATCGCAGGTGGCCCAATTGTCCACATAACACAGGAAGTCCTTCGTGAGGGTTATTCTCTTCTCCGTGTCGATAGGGGCGGTAGCAATCACCAATCCTCTGAGGACCTCCTCCTCGAAACTCTCCGGCTCGGAGTCCAGGATCTGTGTCCAGTCATCCCTCACCACGATCCTGGCGATCCTCCTGATTTCGGGGATCCTAACGCCTCTGATCCTGTCTTTGCCGGGGGTGAGCTTAGAATTGAACCTGGCAAACTCAGGGTCCGAGATGGCTTCAAGCATCCCGCGATAATCGATCGTCAATGTTCTTCCTCTCGAACTCCAGGAGCCTCCTCTTAAGAGTGGAACCCCCTGTATACCTACCAATTCCCCCGGACGAGGGCACCACCCTGTGGCAGGGGACAATGATGGGCAGGGGGTTTTCGGCGCAGGCCATGCCCACCGCCCTGTACGCCTTCGGCGACCCGACGGCCTCGGCGACCTCTGCGTAGGTGCAGACCTCCCCATAGAGGATGTCCAATAGGGTCTCCGTAACCGCAATTCTGAATGCCGATCCACCGTAGGACAGAGGCAGGTTGAACGCCTTCCTTTTCCCTGCGAAGTAGCCGTTCAGCTGATCGGCGGCCTCTAGCAGGACGTCGGTCTCGGCCTCGTCCATGCATGGCAGGTTGCTGTTTGGTAGGTACACACCAGTTATATTACCTTCCCCATCCTCAGTAATGCTCACGGTTCCGATCAGGGTTATGCAGGAAAATATGCACGGTCCATGCATGTGGGCGTGGATTAGCTTGTTAGCGATAAATTCGTTTTCCTTTAGACGGTCCACCAGATTTGAAAACCAGTACGACATCCCAGCCATCATGATAATTTGTGCCAGCCGTCGCACCGACATCCTAGCATTCCATTCAGAGTGGATGATGAATAGGCTGAGGGCCGGTTACGTGCTGGTGAGGAACCCAGTATCCAGGACGACGGTCCACAGGGTGGACCTAACCCGGAACAACGTGGACTGCATCTTCTTCATGACCAAGGACCCACGTCCGACAGTCCCCCACATGAAAGAGATTTCCCGCATGGGTCACATGACCATCTTTCACGTGACCCTGACCCCATACGGGAAGGATCTGGAACCCGGTGTACCCTTCAAAGCCGATATTAGTGACGCCTGCGAGGAGATCGCCAAGAGGATCGGTAGGGATAGGTTGGTTTGGAGGTACGATCCAGTAATTCTGAACAAGGGGATATCCCTCGAGTACCACCGCAGGAAGTTTTCCATGATGTGTGGCGAGGCGTCCAGATGGACTGACCGTTGTGTGTTTAGCTTCGTAGACCTTTACGGGAAGCTCATACACCTAGAAGAGTCCGGGGTGATCAGGAGGGTCTTCCCAGAGGAGATGGATGCCTTCGCGAGGATGGCGTCGAAGGTGGCCGCCGACCACGGGATCTCCCTGAGCTGCTGCTGCGACACCCGGGACCTCACAGGGTACGGCATAGAGCGCAAGGCTTGCCTAGACAGGATCACCATGAAGTCCCTAGGCATCTATTATGAGACCCAGACCGCGCCCCTAAGGGAGGGGTGTACCTGCGTGAAGAGCATCGACATAGGAGAATACGGGACCTGCGGCCACGGCTGTGTCTACTGCTATGCTAGACAGAGAGACCCAGACTCGTCCAAGAAGAGATTATACTCTGCCGACACCGAACTGCTGTGGGGGGTTGTGACACCGAAGGACAGGATAGTGGACCTCAGGGGTAGAGAAGTGAGGCGCATAGATGCTTATATACGAGAATTAAATCGTGCTACATAAATTTGTCGAGTTTAGTACGCATCGCGGTTGGCC
>CAZIJM010000117.1:0-4869 GCA_964539695.1 uncultured Methanomassiliicoccales archaeon
GTACCTCGCGCCGAACCTGCCGGAGCTGCCTGCCTTCTCTGTTCTCTTTGCCATTAGAATTCACCCGATGATTTTTCTTATTTCCGCACCGATCTCCACGGCCCTGTCGAGGCAGAGGCTGAGTTCGTCGAGGGTTATGGAACCGCAGCCGCCCTTCTGCATCGCCCTGAAATTGCCGACGTCGTCTATAGTGATCGTCAAACGTGCAGACGAAATCTGCTCTTCGTCGTAGTCGGGGTCTACTATTAAAGTGTTTCCGACTTTGGCCTCCGTCACCGAGATTGGGGTGCAAGTGATGGGCAGGGGGACATTCTCGCCCTTGCCGTACTGCTCGCTGGGAACGGTGGCGGACTTGAGCGCGTTGACTGCGGCGAGGTTCGCTGCATCGAACAGGTTGCCGTCATAGTCGAGAGCATAAATGTCCACGAAGCACATCCATACTTCTTCACCAGGGACGATGCAGAGCCTCTCTACATCGACCATGCCGGACTCGCGGATCCCGCGGTCCACGACCCTGGACAGCTCGATGGCGTTCTCGCCAGGAGGACCGGATTCGAACGTAGGGTGAGCCATGGGAATAAGCTCGGCGCCGGTGGTTAGGACACCCAGATTGGGGGTGTCGCTGAAGGGTGTACCGGGAATGATCTTGACCCCTGCTATGACCTCGGTTTTCCCGAGCTTAACTCTGGCGGACCCGTCAGCGGACTCAATACAGTCCGTCTCGATCTGGATCTTCCTGACGTCAGTCACACCGCGGCCGTCCTGCCTCTTGCCGTCGGCAAGGAGCTTCAGGATGTGATCACGCTTGATTTCAGACATCATCTCACTGCTCATTCGGATTCCTCCTGTGCAGGTTTGGAGTAGCGCCTCTTGAGGGCGTCTACCTGGAGGTCATGAACCTCATGGCAAGCGTTTACAGCGAGCTCGATCGCGTGGTCGAATTCTTCGCGGGTCATGTTGCCGTCCATCTGCAGAAGAACGATCTCGTCCGTGGAGGGCATGATCGCTATCGGGACATCGGCCTGCCCGTAGTTGTCTTCCTCCTTGTTCAAATCCAGGAGAACGTGCCCGTCAGCTTTCCCCGCGGCAATAGCGGGGACAATGTCCCTCATGGGGATCCCAGCATCCGCCAATGCGACGGAAGCTGCGGTCAGCCCAGCGCACCTAGTACCGGCGTTGGCCTGCAGGATCTCGATGTACACGTCAATGGAGGCGCGGGGATACAGCTCAGTGAGGACAACCTTTTCCAGAGCCTCGGAGATGATCTTGGAGATCTCGATGGACCTTCTGTCGGGTCCGGGCCTCTTCCTGTCGCTGACGGAGAACGCTTGCATGTTGTACTTGCACTGCACGATGGCCTTCTGGGGGTTCTGAAGATGGCGAGGATGGCACTCGCGGGGCCCGTAGACCGCGGCGAGAACCTTGTTCTTTCCTATCTCGACATATGCGGAACCATCCGCGTTGCTCAAGACGCCCGCTTCGATCTTGATCGGCCTATGTTGCTCCTCGGTCCTACCGTCAATGCGCATGCCGTTCTCATCTACCAATACCATATCAGTATGTCCGCTCATTGTCACTCCTCCCCCTCATCATCTTTGTCATCGTACTCTTCACTCTGGGGGAGCTTGTTCTCGATGAATTCTTTGACCCTATCTGTAAGGTTATCGGCCTGGGCCTGGGCCTCGATCATCTTCACGGCCTGCACGATGATCTCCGCATTCTTGTCGTCGCCGTCGATCCAGATTATCCCGTTCTGACCGACGGTTACGCGGCAGTCGGTCATGTTTTTTAGCATCGAGATCATCGATCCGCTCTTGCCAATAACCCTGGACACCTTAGAGTGAGATATATTCACGAGCCTTCCACCCTCGATCCTCCTGAGGCCGGAATCCTTCATGGTCACCTGGATCTTTTTGCTCTCGTCCACCGAAAGGACCTTTAGTAGGACCACGTTGCCTATGCCGAGGTAGCGGGACGTGTCACCAAATTCTACCTTCCAGGGGACCTCGTTCACGTGGAGGGGTGCGGGATAGGGCGCCCCGATGTCCACGAGCCAGTTGGACGGTCCAATGTCCATGATCACGCCGATGATGGTGTCCCCGGACTTGGGCATGTAGCAGCCCCTAAGGGGGATGACGCCGACGGTGTTCTGAAACACGTTGCGGACTCCCATGACGCTGGCACGGACTTTGCCGCCCTGGACGTAGGCGTTCTCGCCGGGCTTTATCCCAGTATCATCGAGCATCTCACCCGGTACAACGATTTCGCGCGTCTGTCTGGCGTTTCTCTTCTCCATTTCAATCACTTTTTCCTTTAGCTGACAAGCTTCACGAACGCGGTGCCCTTAGTCTTGTGCTTGAGCTTCTCCGTGATCTCGGTGATAAGTCCCGCCGGGATCTCCATCAGCCCTATCCAGGATCCATCCTGGGTCCACTCTTCTTTTTCCACCAGACCGTAATGGATAATATCGTCGTAGCAGCGTCCGTAGTCGGAGCCATTGAGCTTGATAGCGATACGGCTCTTCTCGAACCTGATTGGAATGAGGGGGCGGAGGAGCTTCATGGCCTCGTCTATCTCCTTCTCCAGAGGCTTGAACGGGTCCACGTGGAATCTGCCCTCTTCCAGAGCCATTTGTATTCTGAGCGGGGGGTGTGGTGTGTTTGTTTGGGGGTTGATGGTGTTAGTCGCGATGTACGTGACCACCTGCTGCATTTTAGCCTCAAGCATCTCTTTGCGCTGCTCAGCAGTGATCTGTATCTCGCCCTTCTCGACGATCCTTTTGGCGATCTCGGCAATATCGTCCGTGCCGAACGCCTCCCTGATTTTGTCTTCGGAGGGCCTCATACCTTTGCCGGCGTTCTTGAATATGTCCTCCACTGCCATGTAGTTGATGATGTCGAACTTTTTGCCCTGCTTCACAAAGTCGAATACTTTAGGGTCCAACAGAATTTCGAACGTCTCCCCGTGGGTCTCCAGTTTAGCTACTATCGCGTTGTCGAGGTCCACCATCAGCCCAGCCTCACATCTTGTCGATGAGCGAAAAGATCTCCTCCTCGGAAAGTCTTCTGAACTTCTTTCCGACCTCGGCCCCGCCGATCTCGACGGACTCCGCCTTAGGTTTATCCTCAATGGCTGCCTCCAAGGCCTTGAGCCCCAAGGCCATCGCATCCTCGAAGGTCATGTCATCCTGGTACTCCTTTTCGAACATTTCCATGACAGCGGAGCGGCCGCTACCGATGCCGGTAGCCTTGTAGGCAACGAGCGCGCCGGAAGGGTCAGTTTCGAAGAGGTGGGCGCCGAGGTCGTCGGTGCCAGCTACCAGGAGCGCGGTGCCGAACGGGCGGACTCCGCCATACTGGGTAAAGTTCTGCTTGTAGTCACAGACCTTCTTGACAAGCATCTCCACGGCAATATTTTCTCCGTAGTTGACCCTGTGAACCTGAGCGTTCTTTCTGGCTTCGTCGACAAGGATCCTTGCATCGGCCACAAGTCCGGATGTCGCACAGCCGATGTAATCGTCGATCTCGTGGATCTTCTCCGTTGACCTAGGCTCCAGCAGTTTGCTGGACGACCTCCTGTCGACAATTAGGGCCACCCCGTCTTTGTACTTCAGCCCGATGGTCGTGGAGCCTTTCTTCACGGCCTCGCGGGCGTACTCAACTTGGAACAATCTTCCGTCAGGGGAGAAAACTGTGCTTCCCCTGTCATAAGCCATCTGTCCGGGTTGCATAATGCCTGCTCCTTATTACCGCGACTGTGATAATAGGCAAGATATAAAGAGATTGGGAGTAACCGACAACCAAGCATCTGTATCTCGTTTTTTTCGCCTGCTCGGGACCCTTAGGGATGGGTGTTTGTCCCGCAATGTCTTCAGGGTTCCAGACGTCAGGACCGGGATGCACTCCTCGAGACCTGAGGTCATCGCTTCGATCGTGGCCGCTCTGTCCGCCGGGGAGCATCTCACAACGGCCTCACCTCCGAAGCAGGTAATCACCTTGGCGCTAGGTATGTTCGATAGCATCCCGGAGACGTCGTCGCGGTGAGTCCCCTTAGAAACTGTGAAGTAGACGTAGCGCCTCCTGCCGCGTTTGGACTTAACCACCATGTCACATCGAATCGGCTCGCCGTTATAACTGTTCCGCCGGCGCTCCGCTAGATCTTTAGGATATCCTTAAAAAAAGCCCACAAATTCGATTTTCGAGTATCCGTTCGGATGCTCGGGATGTCACAAAGATAAACGGAACTTGAATCCGAAAATCGGAGTGGCTTCGCAGATTTTTTGATGGATGGTCATGCATCCAACTTCTTGGAAACAGCCAGTATTTTGAATCTGCTTTAATGTTGGACGGATGGTATAAAATCGTTTGCATTCTCTTAGAAACCTTGAAAATCATTTGTAATATTACGAAGCATTTCCCAAATTTCAACAGATTTACCCGTTGCGTTATCCGATAGGATAATACCATTATCGGGCTAATATTAAATTGCTGGCTATTTTCGATTTAGTCTACACTAAAAATTTTAGGTAGTTCAAAATATTTTCAAGTTAAAATGTCCTTACTACAATAATTGAAAATATTTAAAAATTGCTTGATAAGTATTAATATAGTAAGTTGACCATTTTCTGAACATTCCAATTCACCAATTGGTATACGGAGGCAATGATTTGACAAAATCGGCATTGGTTATTGGTGGAGGAATTGCAGGAATCCAGGCTTCGTTGGATCTTGCAGATAGAGGCATTCATGTCTACTTGGTGGAGAAAGATCCCACCATCGGTGGAACAATGTGCCGTCTAGACAAGACCTTCCCAACGAACGACTGTTCCGCGTGCATTCTCTCGCCCAAGATGGCGGACTGTGCTGGACA
>CAZIJM010000118.1:0-4849 GCA_964539695.1 uncultured Methanomassiliicoccales archaeon
CGTCTCGTCCATCCTTCTGCGCCTACCACGCGTTTCCTGTTCATCGACCCAGGGCTTTACCTTCAATTTCCTTCAGATTCCGCTTCGCGATGGATACCCTTGTCATTAACTAACGGTTCCCATGGTTAAATTTGTATAGGTCTTTCATTTCTAAGACTCATCTTTATACTAGGTGCACACTGACAACATCGAGTTCGCGTGCGAACTCGATGTTGTCGATGTTCATGAACCACTCAATTAGAAGAGTTGTCCAAAGTGATAAATACAGTCGCACTGGATTCCTAGTCTGATCTCTATCAGTAGCGGATTTCCGCGGTTCTCACAACCGATTCTAAATCCCAGGGCCACGCAAGGTGAAAGCAAAATGCACATATTAGACGGATATTTAAGTCCAGAGTGGTGCGCGGTATGGTTCATCATTGCCATACCCTTCGTAGTCTACGGTGCTAAAAAAGTCATCGAGCTCATGAGGGAGCATCCGGAACAAAAGATGACCGTGGCTCTGGCCGGCGCGTTCATATTCCTGCTATCGTCTCTTAAAATACCGTCAGTCACCGGTTCAAGTTCCCATCCGACCGGTACCAGCTTCTCTGCTGTCATATACGGCATCAGCGCCACAGCTTTCCTGGCTACAATCGTCTTGGTTTTCCAATTGTTATTGCTGGCCCACGGCGGTTTGACTACCCTCGGCGCGAATATAATCTCCATGGGTGTCTGCGGCCCCCTACTAGGCATGCTGGTCTGGGCGCTACTGCGCAAGATGAAAATCAACATTCCGATAAGTATGTTCTTCGCAGCCTTCTTCGCCGACCTGTTTACCTATGTGGTTACATCCTTCGAGATGTTCCTGGACCACGGCGGCTTCATGGAGTTCATGACGGTCTTCGCGGTGACGCAAATCCCGCTGTCCATTGTGGAGGGCATCCTATTCTTCATGTTCGCCACCTACTTGGTCAATAACAAGCCGGAATTGTTTGAATCCGCCCAGAATATCATGTCCAGGAAAAAGAACGACAATGAGGAGGTCTCCATGTGACTTTTAAGAACAACATCTCGTTATACGTGGGTGGGTTCACGGTCATCGCTATCCTGGTAGTGTTCGCCCTATGGTACGCCAGCGACTCCGAATTCGACGGTGCCGACACCGCCGCCGGCAACGTGATCGGTGAAGTCGATCCCGACTACGAGCTCTGGTATGATGGAATTTTCGGCGATTACGAGCTGCCCGGTGAAACCGAGAACATGTTCTTCGCCATCCAGGCCGCCATCGGCGCGATCATCATCGGCTATTTCATCGGAAGGTACACCAAGTCCAAAAGCGAGAAGGCCACCGAAGCGTCCGTCAGCGAGACGATAGAAGAATGACACCATCAACCACCTTTTACAGGCGGCGGAAACCTCTTACCAAACCTTTTTGATATCATACATTTGCCACGAAAACCCGCCGTTTCCTGCGGCAGACCTCCCGCATCTCGGCGTTAAAACCCGTTAGCCTGACACGCCCCTTGGAAGAGGGGGAGGAACAATTATGGTAGGCATCGAACACGCGCAGACCGCGGGAATAGGATCCGGGCGGGGGCCCGGTACAGGCTAGGAGGGCGGCCATGTTCGAGGAAGCCCAGATGGACACGTTGGCGTACAGCTCCAGGATGATCCATTGGGCGCCCCTGGGCAAGCTACTATTCGCTATAGCGTTGCTTGTAGTAAATATAATGACACCATCGATCCTGGTGTCCATAGTCGTATTCATCATAGGCCTTATTATGATGGCTTACTCGACCAACTTCAAGGTCCCGTTTATAATAGCGCTGTTCATCGGCGAAGCCGTGCTGATAGCGTTCATTGGGGCTGGCATCATATCAATCTTGGGGGAGGTGTCCGAACCCGCCATCTGGGACACCGACTTCCTGTGGCTTCACTTCCACATAACGGTGGCCAGCTTCAATGAGGCATGGATGATCTTATTCAGGTGCGTGGCTGGTATAGGTGTGATGATCGCGTTCGCTACCTCCACGCCCATCCCCCACCTGTCCCAAGCCCTGAGACAGATCAGGGTGCCCATAGAGATCATCGAGCTGGTAGTCCTGATCTACAGATACGGGTTCCTGCTGCTGGAGAGGATGGAGACGATGTGGAACGCCGCCAGCTCCAGGATGGGGTTCAATGGGTTCCGCAATTCTATCAACTCCGCGGCGTCTATCGCCGTGGGGATGTTCATTTCGTCCTTCGGCATGGTCGACAAGGCCCAGATAGCGCTGGAGTGCAGGAACTACCGGGGCTACTTCCCGGTGTACAACATGCCACCCAATGTGGGCATCAAATGGGTGGCTATCGCCGTGATCACGTTTGTGTTACTATACTACTTTGGCATAAATACTAGCGACGTCATCGACATGGCCAGATTGCTGGGGGTAACCGCGTGAGCGATATCTTCGAGACCCACGGCTTAGTGTACATGTACAAGCCAAACCAGGGGTCTCCATCACTGGACCATGTAAAAATAGGAATCAAGGAAGGCATTAGAACCGTTATCCTCGGAGCTAACGGCGCTGGGAAGTCCACCATGTTCTACCATCTGAACGGCATCTTCAAACCCAAGAAGGGTGAGGTGCTATACTCTGGCGAACCTATCGACTACGCCAAAGAGGCCCTGCAGGACCTGAGGGCCGATGTCCTCGTCGTGGTTCAAAACCCTGACGAGCAGATCTTCTCCACTACTGTGGAGGAAGACGTAGCTTTTGGACCTCTGAACCTGGGCATGGAGAGGGACGAAGTGGAGGCCAGGATAGTGGAATCGCTGGACATGGTCGACATGATCAAGTTCCGCACCCGGCCTACCACCCAGCTGTCCTACGGCCAAAGGAAAAGGGTCGCCCTAGCGGGCGCCCTGGCCATAAGACCGAAGGTGCTGATCCTGGACGAGCCCACCGCCGGCTTGGACCCGCAGATGTCACAGGAGGTACTGGAGATAGTGGATCAGCTCTGCATCGACGGTACAACCCCGATAATATCGACGCACGACGTGGACATGGCCTATACCTGGGCGGAGGAGATACATGTTCTCCGCAAGGGGAAGCTGATCTACTCCGGGCCACCGGAGCCTTTCTTCGACAACGGGGAGTCTGTGGCACTGGCTGGTCTAACCAGGCCTCACACATTTTCGATCAACCGCTCCCTAAACGGGATACTCAGGAGGGACCCGGCGCCGTTCCCTAAGGTGAACAGTGAGCTCCTGGTCAAGCTAGCCCCCGAGGGAACCCGCATGGGCAGGATGACCGTGGTGCCTGTTGTGAACGAGGATATGGAACTGTCCCCTAAGGGCCATGTAGGTATCTACGGGTACCACACCCGCAGGATGTTCCGCGATAGGGGCCTGCCTGCGGAGTTCTATTTCAACGCTTTGGAGAGCTGCTGCCAGGACGCCCTGATCGGTGGGAGCCCGACGTTGTACTGCGACGCGGCGATGCTGAACCTGGTCAAGAGCCGTCTCAGCAGGCTGTCATCCTTCGGGGTGTCGCCGGAGGTTGTCATGTGAGCGACAACATCATCGAAACCAGGGAAATCACCTACTATTACAAGGGCAGTAAGATTCCGTCCTTGGAAAAAGTCAGCATCGCGATAAAGAAAGGGGTTAAGACCGTCATCTTGGGCGCCAACGGCGCCGGGAAATCCACCCTGTTCTACCACTTCAACGGCGTGATGAAACCCGCCGAGGGCATGGTGTTGTTCGATGGCTAGCCCATAGGGTACTGCAGGAAAAAGCTGAAGACCCTGCGCTCCAAAGTCGTTGTAGTCCTGCAAAATCCAGACGACCAGATCTTCAGGCAGACAGTGGAGAAAGACGTGGCTTACACCCCCTTCAACATCGGCCTCCCCGAAGAAAAGGTGAAGAGGAGGGTAGAGGAGGCCTTGAGACAGGTGGGCCTAGAGGATCTCAGGGAGATGAACTCCAACGAGTTGTCCTATGGGCAGCGGAAGAGACTATCTCTAGCCGGAGCTCTGGCGACGAAGCCGGAGGTGTTGATAATGGATGAACCTACAGCAGGACTCGATCCGCAGATGACCCTGGAGCTCATGGAGCTGGCGGAACAGCTGCACCACGCTGGCACTACCGTCGTTATCTCAACGCACGACGTGGACCTAGCCTTCGCTTGGGCGGACGAGATTCACGTCCTCCAGAGGGGAAGACTGATTTACTCCGGACCGTCAGAGGGCTTCTACGGCGACCCAGTGCAGGTCTACAGCATCGGCATGATGCAACCGTCCATGTTCCTGATCAACAAGACCCTTAGCGACATGCGCGGGGTCGACGAGGCTCCCTATCCCAGGACTGAGACACAGTTGGTGTCCAAGATAGCATCGGGCGACAAGGGCAGGCTAATGGTGATGCCCGTCACAGATACCATGGACAAGTACATGGTAGACGCGGCTCAGGAGAAGTCCAAGAACCTGACCATCGGGCTATACGGTACAGTGTCTAGAAGTCTGTTGCATAACAGCCAGCTCTCGGTGGACTATGTGTTTGACGGCTTCGAATCCTGCGTCTCTGAGTGCCTCATGGGCAGGGATGCACTGCTTCTGTGCGACGCATCCTGCGTGGACCTGATCCTCTCGAAGGTCTCCGACCTGTTGGCCTTTGGCACCGAGCTGTGCTGTGAGGTGTTGGAGGATCCATACAAGGACTGATCCTTTTATCGAAACGGGTGCAAGGCACCCGAACTTCCCCCCCCCCCCTTCTTCTGATTTCTGATTTCGGCCATACCATGTCGTATACCTTATTCCGAATCGAGTAAAAGACTGGCGGTTAATCCGCCAGTCGTCTTCTTATACCACCCATCGTACAGTTCCG
>CAZIJM010000119.1:0-4836 GCA_964539695.1 uncultured Methanomassiliicoccales archaeon
TACGATGTCGATCAACTTTTATAAGGACCTTCGCGCTCAAGTGTTTGAATAAATCTGCAATAGAATCATGGTGAAGAATGACTGAGCCGGTTCGATGACCGGCTCAGTCCGTCACGTCTATCGAATTGTGCAACAGTGTTCTGAAGTTAGGTGTCGTAAGCCTCATTGAGTCCAGTCACTCCGGATAAGCTTACGCATCATCCCTTCGACTCAGCCGAGATACGAAAGTCAAGGGACGGTACCCCTCTTAAGAATTATCACTTCTTCGACCACCAGTCGCCGCAGCGGTCGATGGTTTCGTCCCTGTCGGGTCCAATACTGATGATGTCTGCTGGGACTTTCAGGTACCTTTCCATGAACTCGATATACTCGCGCATTTCGCTGGGGAGCTCGTCGTATCCGCCCTTTATTAAAGCCTTGGTGTCGTTCCAACCCTTCCATCCCTTAAAGTGCTCGTAAACGGGCTTCGCCCTGTTAAGCCTGGCGATGGACGCAGGGAAGTGTCTGACCTCCTCGCCATCGATTTCGTACGCCACGCACACGGGCAAGTCAGGGGTGTCATTCAGGACGTCGATTTTGGTTACAGCCAAGGATGTGAACCCGCACATCCTGGAGGCGTGCTCGCAGACCACCAGGTCCAGCCAACCACATCTCCTCCCCCTGCCGGTAGTGACGCCGAACTCGCCGCCCTTATGCTGCAGAGCCTCTTCTTCCTCACCAGTGAGCTCGGTGACGAAGGGGCCCTCACCCACGCGAGTGGTGTATGCCTTAATCACTCCGAGCACCTTGTCAATTCTATTAGGCGCGACCCCGGAACCGGTGCAGATACCGCCGCCGCAGGTGGCGGAGGATGTGACGTATGGATAGGTGCCATGGTCGATGTCCAGCATAGCTCCCTGGGCGCCCTCGAATATCACGTTTTTTCCTTCATCTAGGGCGTCGTTGATTAGGACAGACGTGTCGCAGACACATCCGCCGATCCTATCCCTCCAGTCAGCCATCTTAGCGTGCAGAGACTCCGTGGTGCAGTTGCAGGGCTCGGCCCCCATGAGATCGAGCATGTCCTTCTTGTACGAGAGAATGAAGGAAATCTTGTTATCCAGGAGGTCGTCCTCCAGCAGATCCCCAGCCCTGAACCCAATCCTGGCGACCTTATCCTGATATGCCGGTCCGATGCCCTTCCTAGTGGTGCCGACCATGTTCTTCCCACGGTATTTTTCTTCGGCGCCATCCAACTTCTTATGATAGTTCATGATGAGGTGGGCCCTGTCGGAGATCCTGAGGCCATCGATGCTGCCCCCGCTGGCCAGGACCTGATCAATCTCCTCGCCCAGCTCCTCCAGGTTCATCACTACGCCGTTACCAATAATAGCGAGCTTGCCGGGCCTCACGACGCCGGAGGGCAATCCGTGAAGCTTGAACGTCCTGCCGTCCACGATGATGGTATGTCCAGCGTTGTTGCCTCCCTGAAAACGCACGATGAGGTCCGCCTCCTCGTCGAGGTAGTCTGTGATCTTTCCTTTGCCTTCATCGCCCCACTGGGCTCCGATGATAGCGAAACTCGGCATTTTATGGCACCTGAGACTCAGCTACATTCTGATTCTTTATAATAATGGTGGGCTCCTTCCGGTCAAGGACCTGAGCACTTCCCGACGTCCTCGCGGATATGCATCGCTCTACTGAAGAGGTACGTTGGGTACTCGCACTCGAAGCCCCCGCTGGCCGTGGAGACTTTGTATTCCTGGCGGTCACGTTCAGGAATCTGCAGGTGATGTAGTCATACATGCAGATGCCGACCCTCAAGTCCGAATACAGAGTGTCTCTGGACGCCTCTATAAAGTCGTCGAACCTCCTGGCAACGTTATACCAGCGGTCATTCCAGATGAACTTCTCGTCCAGTCTAATGTGGGGCACCAGGCACCTCCCACACTCCAGGCACACGGGTATCAGATTCATGAGGACCTCCAAGCTCCTCTAAAATGCGTACATTCGATGATGACGTCCCTAACCTATATGATTGTCCCTTCGCAGCCTTATAGATACTAGAGCTCGCCGTAGCGCCGGGGGAATAATATTCTCGATTTATCGAAACCTAAGCAGTGGTCGGTGATAGCAGTTAGGACGAAGTAGTCTTTCTCGCGGAGTAGCTCCATCAGGGCTGCGTAGGTCTCGTTGTCCTCGAACAGGTACCTGTTTAATTCGATTACCCCGCTTTAGTAGGCCAAGTACTGCCGTCAGACCCAAACTTCTTGCCTACGTAGGCCATGCTGGCGGCTATGAACATGGATACGTCTGCCCACATCACAACGGTGTCGCAGCCGTCGAACCATGAGGAGAGAACATCAGTATTATTCTCCTCAACCATAGCCCGTCCATCGTAGTGGCTTCCCTGAAGTCCATATATTATAGGTCGTTTTCCAAATATTTGGGCATTATTAAATTAATCATAATTCATGCATTTGGCATCCGGACTAAACTCCCTGTAGAGCCAACAAAGTTCGTCGAGGGGGATGTCGGTCTTGAAGGATGTGGGAGACATATGAGATCTGGAGGCCCTACCGTGAGCGTTCAAGAAGGCGACAAAGTCGTCGATCCTGGGGGGAGACATCTTCAGGTGGGAGGAAAGCTCGGCAATGTCGTACACGAACACCTGGTCGTCGAGTTCCTTCCTCCAGAGACCCAGGTACCTATTACAGCGCCTCTCGTCGACCATCCCCTCCGGGGACATTTTGGACAGGGTGTATGGGTCATGTAGCGGCCCCAGCCAGAACGGCCCTAGTCTATGGTCGTCGTCAGGAAGCCTCGAGGTCGACCTCTCCATGGTGTCCATATCGTAGTGCATATGACCCAGCATAGCGAGGCTGTCGTCAGCCGCCTTGGTGCCCTCGGTGATCTGAATGTACATCCTGAAGTAATGATCTGCGTAGAAAGACAGCAGCGGCCTCATCCCGCGGTCGAACTTGGCCAGCTCGCGGGCAACATTGCACATGAGGATCCTGAGGCCCCCCTCGTGGCACATAAACCCGCGGACGGGCTCGCACTGATACCTACGTCTGCACTTGACGGCGTGGGCTCCGGCCAAGGAGGCAGTGTCGGTAGCAGTGACGGCCAGGATGCCGCGCTTCCCGCATCCACGTATGGCAGACTGGAGGAAGGGCATCGGAGACCCAAAGGGATCCAAATCCACGTAGTCGAAGGACCGCTCAGCGAAGAGAATGTGAAGATTCTCACAGCTAGGGACGCAGTTGTCGAGACAGTTGATCCTGATATTGGCGTTGACGTACTCCATGGCGTCGGGGCTGATGTCATTGGCGATCACCTGGGCCCCCGGAACCTCGTTGGCTATCCTGACGGAACGGGACCCGGTGGCGCACATGGCGTCGGCGACGGTCATGGATTTGCGGTCAAGGGACCTAAGGAGCATGACGCTGATGTCTCTGTTGAACGCCATCTGCTCGTTAAAGAACACCGACCCGTTCCTCTTCCCGGGTCCGTGCACAGAATGCTCCAGGGGTACTAAAATATCGGTGCTCCCCTCGCGTATTACCGTGCCTTGGAGGATCACACGCTCTCCCCGCTCATCAAACGGACTATCTTGTAGGGAAGGATATTCCTGTTGGTGGGCGTTACTTCGAGGATCCTCACATCATCCCTCCTTCTGATGTCCTGGAGAAGAGGGTTCCTGGATTTCTTATGAAGGGTTATGATCATGGGCTTATCCGCATCGAGTGCCTCCTTCACCGCATCGATGAACAGCTGGCTTTCCACCTCCATCTTCCCCACCTCATCTATAATGATGATGTCACAGCTCTGGCAAGCATCATGTATTGCTTTCACGCCCACCTCCTCCAACTTGGCGAGGTCCACACCGATCTTGCCCACCATCACCTTGCTTTCGATCTCCGTACTGGCGAATACAGCGGTCTCACCAGTGGCGAGGTCCCTAACGGTAAATCCGGTCTTGTGCCTACCATCGCCGACGGGCTCGTCGATCATGCCCCCAATAGAGAGATCTTCTCCTTTTAACATCTCGATGACCCTGAGAAGCGCATAGGTCTTTCCCGAACCGGGAAGACCAGTGATTCCTATCTTGATATCAGTAATCATAGACACGCCCGCCAGTGGAGAAACTAGTTCTCGCGGAATTGTTATTTAAATATTTAAACGGTAGTTCGTTTGCTCGGATTTTATGTAGAATTGTCCGTCGAATGCCATTCAACTTCGAAAATTTTTTACGGCTATCGACGTATTTTTAAATGCCTCCTAAATCACCCAAACCTCTCCGGTGCATTCAATAGATGTCAGATATATACATGAGCGGATATCCTATCTCCTCATCGTAGCGCATCTCAGCCGTAGCTCTGGATCCCCCAACTTTGACGGTCACCACAGCGTCGATCATATCGCCAGTCAGGGAGATATAGGAGTACCTGTCTCCGCCCCTCACGAAGCGGGAGCGGTCTATGACAATCTTCACGAAGACCACGTAGGGCTGGACGGAGATCGCAGAACGAATGCCCTCTTCAAGGGAATCCACAGTGCCGAGGTTCACCGGAGTGCCGACGAATTGATGGTAAATTGTGCCCATTTTGATGCCGGCTTCGAAAGCCGCCCTGTCCCTATCAGTGCACGAGAACCTCCCGGCCGCCATCTCATCTCTTCTTGCCATCGGCTCTCCATACGGGAGCTCCTATATCAAAGGAGCTGATTGCCGTGTGAATTCACACATGTGAACACTGTTGCACAATTCGATAGACGTGATGGACTGAGCCGGTCATCGAACCGGCTCTTCCCTTCACCATCACTCTGTTGTCGGTCTCTTCGAGCACTTGGGTG
>CAZIJM010000120.1:0-4743 GCA_964539695.1 uncultured Methanomassiliicoccales archaeon
CCAAGGTATCTTTTCAAAAGACGCAAACGATCAGCAGAAGTTAGTGTTCGCACTCGTGTGCACGTGCACGTACGCGCATATGTGTAGATATCGACTGACAAACTAAGGATTCATGAAGATCGTGAACTTGGACACATACATGGGCGCCAAGCCATTCTCAGAGACCTGTCACATTCCGAAGGGCTCAGATCCTAGAAGAATGGGGTCAGCATCGTGTCCGGGAAGAAAAGAGGTATAAGATAATCAATCTGCTGGACGCTCGGAGCATGGTGGACTACCCGAAAATCACAATGGAGTTCAACGAAACCGAGAGACAGAAGCTAGATCTCGACCCTATCCTTCTGAGTCTTTCCCATTTCGATATTCTGAGGGGGAGGGGAAAGAACGTTCTATGTGTCGGTGACAGTCCTAACGATGCCATGGCCGCGCGGGCTACAAACATCTCCATCATCTTGATCGTTCTAGATGTACTAAACACACCTAGGTTGTACATCGTGGTCAACTCGCTCTGATTGGCCGCTAGACGGAACCAGCGCTCAACGCCGACAACATCACTCCTGCCGTATAAAGCCTCCGAGGCTGGTCTATGCATAGGTTAAGTCCTCCGAGACGACCATCTCGAATCATTCCTCGGCCTTCCCGGGGTCGAGCTCCCCTAGTGACCCATCGGAGTATATCAGCCCGAGGTTGCCGCCGCTTTCATGTCACTCTTCATGACTGCGGAGGTGAAGTTGCATTCGACACTGGAATCCCCCTTCTTGTACAGGATATCGTCTATGTACAAGCACGCGTCGGTATCGCTCTGGTCAACGGATAGTCTGAACAGTCTCTCCGTCTCGGCATAGTCCCGGAGCACGCTCTAGCCGGAGTCCAATATGAAAACGAAATTGTACTGGGCACCCGGATTCCCAGGTCCGCGGCCTTGCGGTAGTCTCTTGCCGCAACGGCCTTGTCCATCAGGATCCTAGAGCCGAAGGAATGTATTGTGACCAGGTCCTTCGGCGCCGTAAGGCTTCCTAGGTTGCGATCCTCTTGAACCATTCCACGGTGGTATTCAGATCGAAGTCCGAAAGAAGGACGCTGAGGTTGTACATAGTGGCAGTGATCCCGGTGTTAGTCACCCTCTTCAACTAGGACTTGACCCTCTACGGATCATCCGGAGCCCTCTTGTTTGTCATCAGCTTGTACTCCAGGAACGAGGCCGCCTAGCCGTCGCCTATGTACGAGGCCAGTCTCAGGAGCCCGGCAACCTCTGCGAGGGTCCATATTCACGTCGTCCCTCTCACGGTACCTGACGGCTAGCTCCCTGAGCCATTCGGTATCTCCAGGTGTTGCACATCTGTCTATTAGGCGTTCTATATGTCCGGAAGGGATTTGTTTTAACTACGAACTTTGTGAACATCAACAGTGAGAGGTTCGACAGTACAAATAGACAACTGTTCAAGACAAAGAATAGTCATCGACAGCAATCGTGAGTGGTGATACCGCGAAACAATCATTGTTGATGACGGCCACATGCGGCCGTCATAACATAGATCACGCTAACGAATGATAAAAGTAAGAGCCGCGCGCATTATCAGTACTTTCCGATGTCGAATAGACCAGATAAGAACCTGTAGGTCAAATACTCCATGCCGATCACCTGATAAGGATGACCCGTGTTGTAGAATTCCATCCATCTGGCCACTGCCCCCTCACCTCCTCGATAGTTTCCATAGAACCGAAGTTCCATGCTCTTTAATGATGATCCCGTGGGATATCTCTATTTTTCTCTGCGTTTGGGTATGGCGGACCCTGTCCATGGTATACTAGATTTTGTTCATTGTGCATTATCTCTCCAGTTTCAATCTTTCTTCCCACCAGTGACCGAGTAGAATTTGGGCCTGTGGTCCGAAAGAATTTTTCTCGGTTTACCATACCGGTCTATAGCACTTTGCATCGATCTGATAACGTCATTTACCGACTGGCGGTTCAAGATGTGGTAGATGAGGATGCACCGCAAATGGTGATCCAGGACCCATATTAAGTGGACGCTGCTCGGTCACGTCTTATAGTTGATCTGAAACAGGTTGAGGCTTAGGGTGCGTTCGAACTGTGTGTAGATCTGTCCCCGTGGCGCCCGGAAGGGTCTCCGAAGAGATCCTTCTGGCGCCATATTTTGTCGATATGAAGCAGACCATGTGAATCTCGTGCTTCTCCCTAGCTTCTTCTGGAGCTTTTAAAAGCTGAACCTCTGATACTTCTTTGTGTTGCACTGCTCGATGATTGCTTCATGAGCCTGTCCAAACTTCTTGATGATATTTGGACGGGCGGATATCAAGTCGAAGACCGACATCGGCACTTTACAGTTTTGTACTTCAAGTTGTAAAGCTTCCCAACTCTATAGATGCGTGACCACTTGGATACAAAGCCATTTAACACGTCGAATTTCTCCATCGCGCGGGAGCAGAACATCTTGTCCTCGGCGATAGCCACCCTGTATCACAGTTCCTTCATGGAGAGCCCGGTTTTTTCATGCTTACGGCCGTCGGGGATGGTGCTCTTGCATCCAGCTTACCGTCAAGTATTTCCTCTACGACTTTCCTAGTGCTGACCAGATTTCGATTCATTTTTATCACCACGCTGCGAATGAAGTCTGCTTATAATCATAGTTTCGTCTCAACAATATCGAGTTTGTGCACGAACTCGATCTCGTCAGTGTTCACAAACTGTGTAATTAGAATACCTTAAGGAATAGCTAAAAAGGTGCTCACGGTTCAGGGTTGCATGGGTAAGGCCGACACGCATATCCACACCAAGTACTCGGGATTTAACAAGCTGGGGATCCTCAAGTTCCCCGAGTCTGTCGCATCCCCCGAGAAGCAGGTGGACATGGCTCGCGAGAACGGGATAGACGTCCTGTGCATCACCGACCACGATGAAACAGCGGGCGCGTTCATCGCCGAGAAATACGCCCATCGGAAATACGACGACATAGAAGTCGTTGTCGGGGAAGAGGTCACCACCACCGATGGGGAAATTATCGGGCTTTTTCTCACCGAGAAGGTCCCCGATATGCTCTCCATCGAGGAGACCGTTGATATTATACGCTCCCAGGGCGGCCTGACCATCGCACCACACCCATTCAGCTTTCACGTCCCCGGGCTCAAGGAGAAGATCTTTGACATCGACCTGGACGGATTCGAAACCATCAACGGAGGTCATCCTGACGCATATTCCAACATGTTCGCCAGGATCATCATAGATCGCTACCCTGGCAGGTGGGCGGAGATCTCCGGCAGCGATGCCCATTCTATGTACACCGCGGGGTTCAACTGGACTGAGTTTCCTGGGAACACCGCCGACGATCTGAGGAGGGCGGTCTTGAACAGGGAGACCGTCGCATGTGGTGTGCCCGCGTCGGTGTTTGGACAGGTGCAGTGGAGTGTGGATGTTGTCATCGGGGGGCAGAAGCTCCTCTACAAGTCGCTTATCGGGAGACTAAAGAATGTTCCTAACGACCATCTCATCGAGAAAATAAATAGTATTACAGACTTGAAGAAGGCTACTGGGATCTTCGCAGGGTTTCTCTATGTGGTCCCCCCGATGTCGTTCATCGCTACCATTTTGAGCACCTCCTATTTGAAGAAGGGCGCTAAGAAGATGATCGCAAAGATACCGGATCGCTTGTCCAACATCGACAAAATCATAAGGGAGGTGGACGCTAATGGCGGACCGGGACGCGACGGTCGTTTATAAGATCGCGGTGAACATCCCCGAGGACCGTATGGAGGAGATGATGAACGTCCTCGATAACGTTGTCAGGCCGATCTACCCCGGATATGACCACGTGTTTTGCTGGTGGCCGGTAACGGGATGCTGGCGCCCACTGGAAGGCTCGTCACCCTTCCTCGGGAAAGTGGGGGAGGTGGAGACCGCTCGCGAAATGCGTGTAGAGTTCGCCGTCCTGGAAGAGGATTTAAGATCTGTCGTGGAAGCAGTCCGCGGGGCGCATCCCTACGAGGAGCCCACCATTGACGTGATACCCATAATCCCCTGGAGAAGCCTCACTACTTTGGACGGTAAATAAAGAGGTTGTCTAGGGTCTTCTGCATCCTGTGGATCCTGATACTCTGGAGCCTGTAGCGCTTCTCCTCCTCGTCCAGCAAATCGAGATCCACGTACCGACTAAGGATCTCGTCGGCCATCTCATATTGGGATTCCACGCCGATTATGATGTCAACGAGCCTGTTGCGGCACGAGATGTGCTTTGGCAACACCCCTCCGTTCTCCGCCAAAAGCCTCTCCTTCACCGTCGGAAACAGATCTAGGTTGTGGGCACAGGCCTCCTTGGCCTCATCGAACCTGTCCGCACCAAACAGGCCCTCGATATAGCCTTCGGTGATGACGAACCTGCTGTAATCGTCCATTTCATGAGTGGCAGCATAGGCCCCTACCGTGATGGATAGCCCGTAGTTGTGGTCATTGATAGCCCTCTGCATGAGTTGCACGAGAAAATCCTTGGGAGACGAGCTGTCAATACCCGAGAGGTATCTGCGGAGTTTGACCTTGTCGGGGTCGTTAAGAGTTAAATACCAGTCCTCGAGGCCCGCCTTTTTGATCTCCATGGGAACTTCTGCCCGTGCCATGCGTTTTAATTGGACAAGCTCCTTTAATAAATATTTGTTAATAAATTAAATTAATGATTATCTCTATATCCTGCATGGTCAATCTATATAGTGCGTGATCGATTCCAATGATGTA
>CAZIJM010000121.1:0-4707 GCA_964539695.1 uncultured Methanomassiliicoccales archaeon
AGGGTGTCTAATTGCGGGATGTCTATGGTCTCGATGTATCCCATGAATCCCTTCTCTTGGATGTAGTACTAGTCCAAAAAGTACGCGTCTTCGAAATCCAGTATCAGTATCGAGTAGGTGACTGGTGGATTAACCGCCAGTCTCCTACTCGATTTCTGAAAAGTTGTGGATAACGACCCCTCGTCTCAGTAGAGTCCTAGGCCCTCCTCAATTTTGCCCATCTCGATGGGCGTGGTTTCGTCGCCCACTACGGCGCCTTTCGAGTTAGCGACAACCCCTGCCCCGACCATGCGGGAGCCATGGTTGACAGAGGTCCTCATGACTTCCTGTACCTTGAGGACGTCCTTTATCAATTGAACCTCCTCGTCGGATGCGTTTACGTGACAGACACATCCCCTGTTCGTAGCCCTGCACACGGAACCAACTGTGTTGTACCCTGCGATGGAAGAGAATACCACCTCCACTCCCAGTGTGTCTGATAGCAGCCTTGCGACGGAGCGCCTGCACTTGGGGCTTACGATAGCTCCGCGGTCGTTAACCAGAATATTGTTCCCGGCGGCATTGAGGGAATCGTTCAGCTTATAACACGGAATATGCTCGCTAATTATCTCCACTTCTCTATCGTCGACCAGTCCGGAGACCATGGCACAGTTAGAGTTGATGGCCATCAGAGACCCGATAACATGAGCTCCGGACACCATCGTCTTTACGATTTTGACACCGAGCGCCCCCTCGACAGTCTTTTCAAACTCTGGGGAAGCATCGGCGGATATGAAGGCAAGGTCCTCATTCGCCACGGCAAACACGCCAATGTTGGGGTTTCCTGAATGGCGCAAGAACCTCATCATCGTATCACTCGGCCAGTGAAACTTCAACAAGGCCATCGTCAAACTTGACAGCTTTCACAGTGATCTTGCAGGGTGGGTTGCGGATACCGTTCTCCCAGATTTTTTCGTTAACATTGGTGTCGATCCAAACGTGCTCAGAATCGACTTTCATGTGCCTCATGACGATCTCCCTGACCTCTTTGACTGCGCGGTTGGCCCTACGAGTGCGGGGCGCCTGCTTCGTCTTTCTGAGCGGGATGACCATGATCCTCTCAACTTCGTCTGCCATCTGAATCACTCCTTGAGTTTGTTTATGCGCCATGACCTCCTTTTGGGGTGACGGAGGAACTGCCTATTGGTTCTGATCATAACCCATGCCGGGACACGGCGGTTCTGGTTGACCTTTTTGTTTAACCTGACTTTCATTGCGGGGGCTTTTGTGCTTGACATGATTATCTCCTCTCTATGGTGATCTCTCTGTGCTGCGGGGTAATCTGTCCAAGAATGTTCTTTAGCATGGTATCATCGATGATTCCCTGCAACCTACCGCTCTGAGCAAGCTGAATGAGCTGCATCTCGACAGAATCCGCCATCTGCGGGTTCGCCAGTCTGATGTTGGTCAGTCTTTGCCTAGCTTCCGGTGTGAGGATCTGCCTGAGGGCGTTCTGCTTCTGCATCTCTATCCTCCTAGCCTGTTCCTCCTGGGCCGCCTGATTTTGGATCTGCTGCATTTCTGCTATGCGTCTTTGCCTTATCGCCTGCAATTCGGGATCCTCCATGCCAATTCCTCCTCAAGCCCTCATCTCGTCGTAGATCTCTTTAGCGGTGTTGTCTAGAAGGGACTGTCCCGCGGGGCTGATTGTACGGCCCTCCTTGTCCTTGAAGACTAAGTATCCTGCGGCCTCGAGTTGCATCATACATTTCCTGGCGATGTTGCCGCTTCCCTTGACGGCCCTATTGGGCATGGATCCCTTGTCGGCATATCCACCGTACTCGGCAGCAAGCCTGGAAGACCCCATTGGTCCTTTGATGTATAGTTTCCTCAAGATCGAGGCGGCTCTAGTGTACCACCAGTCGTTCTGGGAGGGCCCCTTCTCTGTGTGCCTGCCGGTTTTCACATACTCAGCCCACTCAGGGGGAATGATGTCGGAGTTCTCCTTGAGTTTCTGGGCTGTCCTGAATATAAGCTGCTCGGCAGGAACGTCGTAGACGGTTACCATATTGATTACCTCGCATCGTCCCTCGCATAGCGCGAGGAGTAACAACGGGCGTTGGTATAGTGATGTAATATATAAGCACTGTTGGAAAAGTAGAACAATTGAGTGATTGCCAGAGGCCTTCAGACTCAGCACGTTCTGATTCATTCCCGTACGGTTTGAGAATGAAAAACCCTCCACGGCAGGTTGTCGGGCACGGTCGGTACCTGTACTCTGTAATAACGAAATAAGAACCCAAAATATAAAAATCCTAAACATCGGGAAAATGCGAACGAAACGGCCGGCTCCGGCGGAATAGTGAAACAATTGGTATTATGTCTATGATTGGGACGTCACTAGTTGGAAGGGATCGTCGAACCTATTGCCAGATGCAGCATTGAGCTGAATGGGGTCATACCGATTTTCGGGAAATGCGATTTATACGTTCAGATATGTTTCGGTTGAGTATTTATTCCATCGAGTTCTGATTCTTTTCACGTCCGAGAACGAGCAGCCGGGGAGACCGCTCACCAAGAGTGGTCCTGTGTTCCGCAAATTGAATGTGAGGCCCTTGAAGTCTGTTTCTTGCTCCTATTCCAATGCAAAAGCCTAACTTAGTATGAGCGGTACATTTCTAGGTTCGAAAAGGTTTACGAAGAACTTCTACTAAAGGATGAGGACCCGAATTAAGCAACGAACCCGTCGAAGATGTGCTTCGAACCTGTTATGGTCTCGGAATGGATGCTTCGTCTCATGACGATTCAAAACCTGGTTCTTCTACTCGATCGGAATCCAGCCTCCGATACGGCATAGGGCTGATTCGCTCCGCCTGCGGAGGGAGTGGATGTTTTCGTAAACCCGAGTGTCCGACAGCAGATTAGTTAAATACCAGCATGCTAGTGGTGGCCATGGAGGACGAGAACAGGTTCTGCGTTGCTTGTGGCGCTACTCTCCCAGAGGGTGCCGGATATTGCATTGAGTGCGGGGCGCCGGTGGGTGGAAGAGTCAATCTCTATAGGGCTGGCCCGGGGCTCTTGTACGCCGCCAAATCCCGGAACGGACCAGATATGAAGATGTTCATTCTGATCTACAGTGTCGTCGCCGCGCTCATGGGCATTCTGCTTCTGTGGGTCGGCCTCTCGCTGGAAGAGGCCACGTGGAACGAGGTCTCCAATCTCTATGAGGATATGGGCATGGGCTCGCTCACCCCCTGGAACGACTCGATGCCCATGACCATAATCATCCCTGGAGCGTTCACGCTCCTTAGCGGGCTCTGTGCCTTGGGGTCCTGGTGGCTCTGCAGGCAGCATGGACCCAAAAAGATGGCCGTTCTGGCTTGCGCGTTGTCGACAGTATTGATCCTGAATGTGGGCGACCTGGTAGGGGTCGTACTCTGCATCGTCGGCGCATTCGTCACTTATAGACTGTATATTGATAAATACAGCTTCACGTCTTGAAGTATGACAATGGAAGAGAAGAAATGCGTCAGATGCGGCGAGAAGATCCCGAACGGATCCGAGTATTGTCCCACCTGTGGAGCTGCCCTAGACGGCACACCGTACAATCGTGTAGAGATGTTCTATATGGACAAGAGCAGGTATGGACTGAGGAAGGACACGCTGGGCATCACCCCGAAGCTCATCCTGATATACGGCATCTTAGCGGCGATCCTAGGGGTCGTCTCGCTGGCCATCTATGGGTCTATAGAATCCAGATGGTCGGACATGGCGGATGCGGAAGGCCTGGTTTACGGAATGACCCTGACCCAAACGCAGACTGCTCTACTGTTTATCAGCGCCGGCATGCTACTTAATGGAATGTGCGCGGTCATAGGAGGTTTCCTCGCTGATAAACGCGCCAGATTCACTGTATGTCTAGCCCTCTGCGCCATCGCCACCGTGGCCCCGCTGATAATGGCGGTCGGGCTGACAGCTATGATCGTCTGGGCGATCATTCTATTGATGATCGGGTTTCTAATAACCAACAGGGTTTACATTAACAAAGACTTATTCCAGAGCTGAACCTCTTTACGACGAAGCCCCACCGGAAATTCTCAGCTTAGAGGCGAGCGATCCCGGCGGCTCGAGCGCTAGTCGAGGTTCGTAAATGGCATGAAAACAGACCTTCCAATGGTAAGAGGGTTACTGTCAAAGATACTGAACGACGATGGAGATGTCACGTTTTCGCGGACATCCTCATGCAGATATGCCTCTGGAGAACAGTAAACACGGAGACGGGGCGGCTCGTCCTCGACAAAGGATTTGCAGTCTGGTTTCGGAACCTTAGTCACAGATCTCCTCTTATACAGCATAGAGCTCTAGGGTTCCCAGATAGACAGTTATCATCTGCCCCGACCGGTACTGGACGGTGCTTGCACCCGGGGACTTTGCTCATTCCAGGAACCTGTAGCCCTCTTGTTCGGAGTGATGTTCAATCAGTGTGTACAGTATTTTGTCGTCGTTGGTGATGCGACTAATGTGGGTGTGACACACTAATGGAGTCGTAGTCGTACCTGTAAAACATCTTGCAGGTCCTGCAAAAGATGCTCACAGGATAATCAGCAACAAGATGAAGACCGCGGTTGCGACCACCGCGAGAATGTCCTTGAGCCTGTTCTTGCTATGATTTCGGCACCCCTGATATGAATTTGTGAGAGTTTTCGGAGCATCAGTTATAACAGTCGC
>CAZIJM010000122.1:0-4682 GCA_964539695.1 uncultured Methanomassiliicoccales archaeon
GTGACTTAGCTGGCTAATGACTGGCTCATGTCGTCACATTTATCGAATTGTGCAATAATGTTTGAATATTAACAAAGTTTACATACTAAATATAGGAAAACCTAAATTGATAAAAATTATTCAAAGCCTCCGCGATCATCCCTTTAGCCTGCCAAGGAGGGATTTCTTGAGGTTCCCGTCCTTATCGAACTTCTCTCTCACCAGCTTATTGTAATTTTTCCTGACCATGGCGTCGTTAGGTCTCATGGACAGCAAGATTTCCAGTTCCCTCTTGGCCGTGACGTAATCTCTGAGGTCATTCAGCAGGAGCACAGAGTAGTTGAGATGGTAGTTGTAGTTGCCCGGATCCATGGCGATTGCCTTTCTGTAGTACTCCTGAGCGCGCTTGAAGTCGTTAATTTGGTGTCTGAGGAACCTGGCGTACTGGTTGCAGATCTCTGCCGAGGGCTTGAGCTTCAGGAGCCTCTGGAACTTCTCGTCCGTCTCCTTGTTGTACTTTTTATACTAGGACAGCACCGTCACGGCTGCCTTCAGGGTGTCAGTATTGTCCGGCTCAAGGTCCAAAATCACATCTAGCTGGAATATCCCATATTTGATGTCCTCCAACTTATGTATGATGATGTCGGCCAGCAGGAGCCTGGACTTGGTATTGTAGGGGTCGGTCGCCAAATAGGTCTCCAGCGTTTCGACTGCTTTCTAGGGGTTTCCGCTGTCTGCCTGCCTCTTCGCCTTGCTCATCGCCTCGTAGGCCGCATCGCTCATAGATACTGGGAATCTATACGAGGTATATAATCCGACAGAAGGGAGGCGCGGAAGAAACATTTATTTTATGTAGGTTTAACGGCCATACGTACAGTGATGGTTGCTAAAAAAGCACTGAAGTCTTTTATCGGCGGACTAGTGATGACGCTCATACTGGTCGTCACTGTGCCACTCATCGTAGACCATTTCGTACAGAGATACATAGAGGACATCCTAGGGGGCGTCTCCTTCTTGTCTCTATCGTCAGAGGTCGTGGTCAATCTCCTGGTTTGGATGATGGTCATTGGACCCATGCTCCTGCTCGGCGCCGGCGGGATCCTCAAAAGATTCGGGGTCATCGGCATCATTGGACTCATCGTGGCCTACTGGATACTAGGCGACGTTACCAATGCGATCATCCCCATAGTAACACTAGCCGTAGTGCTCATTATGAGCAATATAGTCCGGATGCACAATAATAAGAAATCGGATAATAAGGGTTAAATTCCCAGAGAATAAACGGCGTTTACACTTGCATGCTTTATATAGTATAAACTAGCCGGATTAACAGAAGAATTTCGATATATAGCCTCGTTATTTTTCTCCTTCACCTAACGATCAAAAAAAGTCAATGGACCTCGGGAATCTTCCCCGCTTCCTTACCTTCATCGAATTTTTGACAGATCGTCTCCACCACCGACGTGTCGAAGTTGTTGGCATAGAATGCCCCATACATCACCGACGTGGCAAACAGTGGCACCAAGAATGATATGTAACTCATGGCTATTCCAGTTATACTATTACCGAGGTACACCGAGAGCACAAACATCATCATGAAGACCCCTAGCGTCGCGAAAGTGGAGAAGAGCCTCTTCCTTGCGCCGGTCCATAGGTAATAGTCCCTGGGGGCGTTAGACCTGACCTTAGCACCGACGCTACGGACAATTTGCCAGGGTAAGACCAGAGCGGGGAGAAACATCGATAGCATCAAGGTGACTGTGAGCATTGTTTTCCACCCGAGTTCCGAGATCAGCAGAGGGTTCATAAACAGGTACGAGGACACGAGTAGCCCGAGCATGAATAGGTAGGCGCTGACGCTGGATGCGGTAGAAAAATGGAACATATGCGGGTCTTTCTCCGGCTCCAGAACCACTTCCTTAATGTCGATGATGTCAGGAACCATGAAGAAGAACTCGGCCTTCCCGCGCCTCCCCGTCCCAGCGCGCCTCTGCATCAACAGGAACACCTTTGCGATGTATAGGCGCATGTAAGCGCTGATAATACTAAGCACCCCGATGGAGGTGAAGAACATGATACATAGCGTCCCGCCGAACTCAAGGATGAACTGCCAGTAGTTGTCCAACACCCACTGGGAGGACATTATGTCCTGAATGGTCTCGGTATAGTAGATCTTCCCCAGAAATATTCCTGAGACCCACATAAGCCCGGTCATGGCGACTACCAGTGCCAAAATAACCCAGTTGCTGAAGACCCCGCGGTCCATGACCAGCAGGCACGGTACCCCCAGAATCGCGAAGCACACCACGAAAACCAAGCAGAGGGTCTCGATCAGCTTTGAAAATGTAAAATCCCCGATGTAGACGTATCCGCAAATCCAGATTGCCAGACATATCCCGATGAAATACGGAAAGATCCCTGTCAGGCGCTGGTCCCTGTCCGGGACAGTTTTGATGCTGTCCCTGCGCGGGTGAAGCCTAGCGGCTGCATTGTCGACCTTGTTGCTAATGGTCTCCATTTTCTCGTCGATCCAACGGCCGCGCATCATCGCTTTAACGCGGTCATCACATAAAACAGTGACAGCCATCGGTCCATGTCCTACAGAATTATCTATGAAGTACGCTAATCAGGCTGACATGGCGGGTCAGAGCGGACTGAAGAACCGCGGTTACACGGCTGCGGACGTGGACGAACGTCGGAAGGCGGCGGAGGAGTTCACAGGAGCCAACCTGGAGACCGTATCCAAGTACAGTTTCGACCCGGAGAGGGCCTCCAAAAACATAGAGAACATGATCGGAACAGTTCAAATCCCCCTGGGCTACGCTGGGCCCGTGAGGATCTTCGGCGAGTATGCCGACGGAGAGTTCCTCGTGCCGTTGGCGACGACAGAGGGCGCCCTGGTGGCGTCCATATCCCGCGGGATGTCCGTCATGAACAGCGGGGGCGGAGTAAGGGCTATGGTCTGCGGCGACGCGATGACCCGTGCCCCGGTACTCAGAGTCGAGGGGATCGTTCACTGTAAGGAAGTTATGGGCTGGATTGACTCCCACAGGACCGAGATCGACGAGGCCGTTGCCAAGACCACCAGCCATGGCAGGCTCGCCGGGATCGAGATGTACCCCGACGGCAGGAGCCTGTTCCTCAGGTTCTCCTACGAGACTGGCGACGCTATGGGTATGAATATGGCCACGATCGCGTCAGAGGCTGTCTGCAAACTAATCGAAAGAGAAACCGGTGCCGTGATGATATCTGTATCTGGCAACATGTGCTCCGATAAGAAGCCCGCCGCGATCAACATGATCAACGGCCGTGGAAAAACTGTAGTCGCAGAGGCCACTATCCCCAGGAATGTGGTAGAGAAAAGGCTTCATACAACCTCTGTGGCGGTGGCGGAGACCAATTACAGGAAGAATCTAGTTGGGAGTAACCTCGCTGGGACGTTGGGGGCGAACGCTCACGCCGCTAACATGATCGCGGCGCTGTACATAGCCACGGGACAGGACCCCGCCCAGGTGGTCGGAGGCAGCATGGCAGTAACGTCCTGCGAAGATGTCGGCGGGGACCTGTACATCAGTGTCAGAATGCCCGCTGTGGAGGTAGGGACCGTTGGAGGCGGGACCAGGCTCCCATGTCAGAGCGAGGCTCTGGAGATGATCGGGTGCCTCGGCAATGGCAAGTCCAGGAAGTTAGCGGAGATCGTTGCCGCCACCGTCTTAGCCGGAGAGCTCTCCACCCTCGCCGCGCAGGCTGCCGGACAACTAGGAAGCGCTCACGCTGCCCTCGGCAGATAATTCCGGAACAAAACCGAGGAATTCCTCGACATCCCTCCCTTCTATTCTCGTTTATAACCTTCACCTCCAAGTAAACAGTCCCAGTCCAGCAGGCGGATTCCTCCTGTATGAACTTCGATAAAGGATGCAGACTCCCGAACCTGGGAAGGTACGCTGGACGTATCGGATTGAATAGCCGCTCAGGCTCAACCTGGAGATCCTGGACTGCTTGATCCTGGTCCACTAGCACTTCGTACCCTTCAAGAACTTGGACTACTACGATTTCCGGGTCACCCCAGCCCTCGATCTGGTCTCCCTATACGATAAGATAGTCGTCCGCGACAGAAATGGGTACTGCTTTAAACTGGACACCCTGTCCCTCACCTTCCTATGAAACATCAAGTTCAATGCTTGGGTGGTGTCCAATTGCATTCTCCGCAGTAAGGGTACGTTAATAAATTAAATTAATAATTATCTCTATATCCTACATGGTCAATCCATGTAGACGCAATCGATTCCAACGATGTACAAAATTTCTCGGTGTGATGATACCCGAGTTAGACGAGAAGCAGCGCAAACACATACTAACAGCGCTGTCTGAGATTACGGGCCACAGCAATGCCACTAAGCTCGCTGAGATGACCATTATTTCCATAATATCAAAAACAAAAGCAAGATAAAAACACCCTGAGGGATTCAAGGGCACGTTTAAGTCCATTGAAGCATGGGAGGGTTAGAGCCTCTGGTGCGGGCAGTAAGCCCGCACAAAAAGCGCAGCTAGGGATTGACATTGCGCTTGGATCCCTGTTGGACGGCAACATCGTTGGCGATCCCAAGAGCCTCCTGAGCTGGACGACCTTGAGCACCAAAGATCTTGTCAATACCCTCGCTCAAGGGGTTCTTTGTGAACTATGTCACTGTGTAGAGGATGCT
>CAZIJM010000123.1:0-4660 GCA_964539695.1 uncultured Methanomassiliicoccales archaeon
GTAGTACGACATCATCTCGTCGGCGGCCTCGTCGGGCACTGACATGTCGGTGCCTATCGTGTGAATGCCTGGCGTCTTTCCCTTAAGGGATGTCATATACTCAAAGATGGACCTTAGAATTGAATGTCTGAGCTCCTTTATCCTTTCCCTGTCGCCCAGCTCGTGGCCGCACCAAGACTCTGAGAGGGAGGAGCCGTGCTTCCCGGCGATCTCCGCAACCCTGGCGTAGCGCGCCCCTATGTTACCTGTCTCCTGCATGTCGAAGAACAGCGCCGATCCCGCCCTCTTGGGGATTTTTGGCGAGCGGATCATGGCCGGGTCACTGTCCATCACGGAACGGAGTAGGTCCAAGGATCTTCCGTCCATGTACTCCAGGAACTCCGGGTCCACCAGGTCGTCAGTCTTGAATTCCCTCACCGCCTCCAAGCAGTCGCGGTCGGTGGGGAAGAAGAGTATGTTCGAGATCAAAGGATACTATGGCGCAATGTAGATATCCGCCTCGACAATGATGCCAAATATGCCCTCGGAGCCTACGAACATGTCGATCAGGTCCATGTTCTCGTGGAACATGGGACCGGTGGTGTTCTTCACACCGGTGAAGTTATACGAGGGAATCTTGAAAGAGAAGAACGATCTCCCCGCTGGGAAGCTCATGCGCCTCCCCTCGGCCTTGAAATCTCCCCTGGCAAAGTCTACATACTGCCCTTCCGGAAGCACCACCCTGAGCCTCCTGACCCAGTCGCGGATGGGGCCGTAGCGATACGTCCTGGGGCCGGATGCGTTGCATGCTATGTTTCCCCCTATAGACCCGCTCATTTCGGTAGGGTCCACCGGGTAGAAGTAGGGCACCGGTTCGTTGGCCAGAGCCTTGACAGCGCCATCGGTGACGTCGGCTAGTCTGGAGAACGACCTGGTCCTCAGCACCTTGTTGATTTCCTTTATGGTGGTGCATGGTAGGACCCTGATGAAGTAGCCTCTGTCGTCTCTCCCGATGCCGATCACCCCGGACATCCTCTCCAACGAGATGACGTCCCCCTCCAGCGGTATGCATCCCCCGTAAACGCCAGTCCTCATGGCGCTGACTGTGATAGAGTTGCCTTTGGAGTTGTTGATCCTGACCGCCTCCATCAGCTCGGACTCATCCACAGGGATTATCACGTGCTCCCCTCTCCCGGTCATCTTGGACTCGTCAATGAGGTATTTAGAATCGTTGTGTATCCTCTGCCTGTAGAACATGTTACTCATCCCATATGCGCGGAATCATCGCCGCGATCACTGACTGTTCAGTCAGCGTCCTGCGGTCGATCAGACCTTTGCTCAGGAGGCCTACAGCCCCCTGCCCCCTCCCTATGTTGATGTTGCCGTACACCCGGTGGATAGCGTCCCCGACGGTCATGCCATCCCTGATCAGCTCCGCGATGCTATCTGGGTACCTGAATCCTGACCCTTGGCCGTACGTCTCCCTCCCGTCGCGGCTCACGACGGTGCAGTGCTGGATATCGTAGAGTCCGTCTAGCATCTCGAAGACCCCCGCCTCTATGCCGACGGCCATCTCGTGACCGCCTAGCGCCGCCAAGGCGCGGTTCCTAGAACCCTCGTGAGTCTGATCACCGAAGGGCTGCGGTGGCACCCCGCTGGGGACGTCCACCGCTGTTATTCTGACCTCACCGTACACCCGCTCCATGACCGAGCGGACGGCCAAGACTTTTACCTGGTTGAGAGACCCTACGGCAATGTCCACTGCTGAACAGTGGCCAGATCTACTGTACTCTCCCCTGAGGATCGACGACGAGCTTATCTTTGAACCGTTGTCTGACATTACCAGCGGCACGACGGAGAGCTCTAGTGGACGAACTCCGCGGGACGCACGACGGTCGTTCAAGGCCCTCCCGTTCCCCAGGGTCTCCTCCGAGACCACCAGGACGTCGACGGCGTCCATAACCTCGTCCGGGCCGTAGATGTCGTCTATCACGAATAACGAATGGGGACCCATACCCGAGAGGACCCTCTTTAGTTCGGTCATCCTAATGTGCAGTGGAACGGTCACGTTCCTGCCCTGCGAGGCCATCTTGTCACTAGTGATCCCGACGACGACCTCGTCCCCCGTCTCGAACGCCCTGCGTAGAAGCGCCATATGACCATTATGCAGGACGTCGAATGTTCCGGCAACCGCTGTCCTGGTCATTCATCCGCACCAAGGCTGAGCACTACGAACATTATCGTAACGGCTACAATGGCCACCCGGATAAGCCCTATCTTCCTCAGTTTCCCTTTGACCTCGTTTCCGACGGTGTCCTTACAGGCCTGGCTGCAAAACTTCCTTTCTCCGACGAACGCCTCGCCGTAATTGACGCAATGCCTGTGCTGCAGAATTCTCTCCACAGTTTCTATCATTGTAATGCCTCATGCCGATCTACGGTCGGCCTCGTTGTGGACCATGATTATGCAGTGGTCCGCATGAAGGCTCAGGGGACCTATGTGGATCCTGTCCGGCTCCCTGGCCAGTAGTTCCGCCTCCTCCTCATCCGTGAGATCGTAATTGTCTCCTAGTACAAACACGGGATCTTCCGGGAGCTCATACTCCCTGCAATCCGTCCCATCCTCTTTGAGGTAGACGAACTTGCCGCCCCTGTCCGACAAGTACTGGAGCACATCGGCGAAGGACATGCGGGTAACATAGACGCCCGGGGAGGATCTGACCTTTTCGCTATCGCCGACAGGTTTGAGGAGTGCATTACGTATGAGCGAGGCGGTGCTCCTCTCGTCAGGGTTCAGGTACTTGAGCTCTTCCCCCCTAAATATCACTGTCTTTGGGGCATCGTTGCCCCCCAGCATCACCAAGTAGGCCTCCACGTCCTTGCGGAGATCGTGGCTCAGAAAAAAGGCCGAGTTGACGCACCTAACCAGGATATCCAGCCTTCCCGCACCCCCGGCAATGTCATCGAGCTTGAAGTCGCCGGTCGTGACGGCTCTGTGGCCGGTTATGACGAAGTACCTCATTAGGACCCCTGCAGTTCCTTCAGGCTGTCCAGGTCAATACCCGCCATCTGCTTCATCATCTGCTTGCGCATCTTGCGGTCTTTTCCGAACGAAGACATGGTTTTTTTCATCGTGTTGTACTGCTTGAGAAGCTCGCGCACATCATGCGGCGTGACACCAGCACCGTTGGCGATCCTCTCTATCCTTTTGGCCTTGATGATTGACGGATCCTCCTTCTCTTCGCTGGTCATGGAGTCCATGATAGTGCGGAAGATGGTAAGCTTCCTTTGCGAGGCTTCGTAGTCGATTTTGTCCTCCATACCACTCATGCCGGGGAGCATGCTCATCAGCTTTTGCAGCGTCCCCATCTTGCTCACGGCAGCCATCTGGTAGTACATGTCGTTGAGATTGAACTTCCCGGTCATCATGGCGCGAGCGACGGCCTCCATGGCCTCCTGGTCGTCGATCTCCTCGGCGGCCATCTGGACCAACCCGGATAGGTCCCCCATCCCCAGCAGCCTAGAGATGAACTTTTTGGCATCGAAGGCTTCCAGGTCGCGTATGTGCTCCCCGGTTCCCAGGAAAACAATCCTGGAGTTGGTCTTCGATATGGCAGAAATGGCTCCGCCACCCTTGGCGGTCCCGTCCATTTTGGTGAGGATCACTCCCGTGACCCCGACGGCCTTGTGGAACGCTTCAGCCTGGGGCCCCGCCTGTTGTCCAACTTGAGAATCCAGGACTAGGACTCTCTCATCCGGCTTCGCCACCCCAGCGATCCTCCTGATCTCCTCGATGAGGTCGTCCTCCAGGGCGTGCCTTCCGGAGGTGTCGATGATGACTATCTTCTTGTCCTTGAAGTGCTCAATCCCGTTCCTGACGATGAGTGCGGCGTTGGTCTGGCCGGGCTCCCCGTAGACCTCCACCCCTACCTTCTCGCCCAGCTGCCTTAGCTGGTCCAGGGCGGCGGGCCTGTAGACGTCGGCGCCGATGAGCCCCACGGATAAACCCTTTTTGGAGAAGTACAGGGCAAGCTTCCCGGTGGTGGTAGTCTTTCCCTGTCCGTAGAGACCGACCATCATGATGGTCTGCGGCTTGAGCGCGATGCCTTCGCAGTTGTTAACCAAGGCGACGAGCTCCTGGTAGATGATTTGGGTGACATGATCCTTCATACCCCTACCAGCCGCGGGAGGCTCGTTGATGGCACGGTCCTTGACTATGTTCGTAACATCTAGGACTAGACGAACGTTGACGTCCGCCTCTAAAAGCGCGCGCTGAAGGTCCTTGCAGACATCCTTGATGAGCTCTTCATCGACTGAGGAGGCACTGCCTATGCGGCCGAGAACGTTCCTCAAGGATTTTCCCAATCCTTCCAAGACCATGGTTAATCGAAGTAACTAATAGTCGCGTACGTTATAATAGTATTGGAGAAAACTCTCGGAAGAACAGAGGGTGTGGGGATAGGCCAGATTATAAGAAGGGATGGGATGCACTCTACAGCCTGGCCATATCCCAGCGATCATAAGATAAGTACAGTACTATAAATATTTTCTGAAATATTCTAACCATAGATTTCGTAAACAGTAACAGAGAGAAAGTTGACAGTATAAATCAGTTCATGAATACTTGCAACACCGAGTTCATATGCGAACTCGGTGTTGTCAGCTAGATGAAATTGTGATTA
>CAZIJM010000124.1:0-4627 GCA_964539695.1 uncultured Methanomassiliicoccales archaeon
ATCGGGGATACTGTCCCGTTCTGTTCGCACAGAACGGGACGTTTCCTAACTTCAGTCTGTGTCATGGCAACTGGTAAGGATCACATTTAATATGATTATATTAGTATTTGTATTTATCGAAAATTTTATATAATAAAAAATAGTACTATATATTACTTTATGAAATAATAGTTTAAGACAATTAATTCGTAAAATTATCATTCAACGGATTGAGTGGACTAATCGTGCTGATGAATTATGTAACATAGTATTCGGAGCAGCGAGGTATTAAATATAATTAAAGATCCGAAAAGGACGCCCCCGCTAATAGCCTGTTAACTATCTCAGCGACGTTGTCGACCGGTATGCGTTTCTGCTCCTTGGTGTCTCTGTCACGGATGGTCACGGTGCCCTCAGCGGATCCACCAGGGAGGCTGTCGTAGTCCACGGTGACGCACCACGGTGTGCCTATTTCGTCCATACGGGCATATCTCTTCCCGATAGTTCCAGATCCGTCGTAAAAGGCCTCCACCCTGTGGGAGTGAATTTTGGTGTAGATTTCATGGGCCATGTCGTCCAGGCCGTCTTTCTCCATCAGCGGGAACACACCTACCTTTATGGGGGCGACCTCGGGGACCAGCCTCAGGACTATATAGTCCTTTACGTCGTCGTAAGAGTATGCGTGCTCCAGGACGGAGTAGAAGATTCTATCCAACCCATAAGAGGGTTCAATGACATGGAGTACGACCTTCTCGCCGGTGACTTTCTCGGTGACCTTCACGATTTCGAAGTACTCATCGGTGAGCTCGACCTTCTCCCCGTCAACTGTGACGGTCAGCTTCCCGTCCCTTACGTCCGCGGGGGTCATGAACTCCACAGCGGCGGCAATAGCCTTGGCCTTGCCTTTGAAGGCGGGCCCCAGCACTTTGTGCCTGGCGCGGACCCTCTCCACCTCCATCTTGTGAGGTTCGTTGAACCTCTTAAAGTGCGTCAGGTCAGCACCAGAGAACTCCGCGTGCCTAGAAAGGTCCCAGCATCCTCTGTCGGCGATGCCCACAATCTCGGTCCAGTTGTAGGACAGTAGCACCTCAGCGTCCCAGCAGTCGACGGCATAATGAGCCATCTCGTCCTGCAGGTGCTCCCTAAATCTGAGCCTGACGGGGTCAATGCCGACGCGAATCAGAAGCTGCTTGGTGATGTACACAAAATAGGCTAGAACACGGTTGGCAATGACGCCCTGTTCCACCGCCTCCTTCACAGTCATGGTGACCGGCTAGCCAGTGGTGTTAGGGATCAGGTCCAGGGTCTCGTCCTGGATCTCGGGGAACCTTGCCCAGTCCTTGTCTTCGGGGTCAACGAAGAGCTCCACTTCCATCTGGTTGAATTCCCTCATCCGGATCATGCCTTGGCGAGGCGCGATCTCGTTCCTGTAGCTTCTGCCGGTCTGGATGACTCCGAGGGGCATCTTCTCCCTGTTGTACCTGTAGAGGTTAGGGAAGTTCACAAAGATGCCTTGGGCGGTCTCGGGCCTGAGGTACCCCACGCGGGCAGATCCAGATCCTATTTGGGTCTTAAACATAAGATTGAACTCTTCGACGGGCTTCAGCTCGCCGCCGCACTCGGGGCACCTAACGTCGTGTTCGGCGAACGCCGCCTCCAGGTTCTTCGCGGTGAAGACATCGGAGTTTTCATAGAACTTCTTGACCAGGTGATCGGCCCTGAAGGGCGCCTGACACTGCTTACAGTACGTGATAAGGTCTGTGAACTCGTCTACGTGTCCGGAGGCTTTGAAGACCTCCTTGGGGTTCACGGTCTCGGAGTCGATCTCGACGAAGCCCTCGCGACCCTTGTAGATGGACCTCCAAACCTCTACAATGTTGTTCCTGAGGGAACATCCCAGCGGACCGTAGTCGTACATACCGGCCACGCCACCGTAGAGCTCGAAAGAAGGCCAGATGAACCCCCTGCGCTTGCAGAGGGACATCAGGTCGTTGGTGTTTGAATCACTCATTGACATTACCTGAGATAGCACATAGCACATCTATATCATAAACCATGCCCACAAGTTCGTCCTTGTTTCCGTGTACTGGAATTTGGCCGAAATCGTTGTTAAGCATGATCTTCGCCACTTCGGATATGTTGGTCTTTTTGAAAATGGAGATCGGGTTCTTGACCATGAAGTCGCGAACCTTTCTGTTGTCCGACATGTATTTGTCGGTGGCGGTGTAGAACAAGGGCAGCACGTTCCTGGCGCCGGCCATATTACCGACGTCAGCAATGCCAAGCGCCTTCAGGTCCTCGGCGTTCTTCACCTGGTCGCTGAACAGGTCCCTATCAGTCAGAATGCCTGTGAGCTTCCCATGGGCATCCAGCACCGGCATGGCAGGGACATCGCTGATCCTCATGGCAGGGATAGTGTACGTCAGCGGCTCATCCTCATAGGCGGTTACGCAGGTGGTGCAGATCACGTCCTCTACCAATATCTCTATCTTCATATCCTTGACGATACGAAGCATATCGGTGGGGGTCACGATGCCCACCAGCCTCCCGTTGTCTACTACAGGCAGCCTGTGGATTCTCTTGGTGCTGAAAATTCTGGCGGCTTCTTGAATAGTGGTCTCGGGGGTGACGGTAATACAGCCCTTCTTCATTATGAGAGAGAGCTGGTCCTCGTCAAACTTCCTGAAGACGTCTCTCCTGGAAACAACGCCCATCAGCTTGCCATCCGATGAGCGGATCACGGGGAGTCCGGTGAGCCCGTTCCTGACCATGATGTTGATAGCGTCACTACGGCTTCCCGGAACCTCGACCACTATGGGGGCGGGGGTCATGATGTCCGCTATTATCCCACTCATCTGTTCTCCCCGCCTTTCAGTTGGCTTCCGTCGCCCTAACGACCATGACAGGGCACTGAGAGGCTCTAACAACCCTCTCGGCGACACTTCCCATGAGGAGCTTGGACATCCCGGTCCTTCCGAGGGTCCCCATAACAATGATGTCGTAGTTAGCAGACTCATCGAGAATGACCTTGACCGGGGTCCCCTCTTTGACGGAAACCTCGACCTCAACGTCTTTTTCAGTGCCTAAGTCGCGGACGAAATCGACAGCATTTTTGCCTTCCTTCTCAAGAGTGTTGTAGACGTTCATGACGGCGGTGTCCATGGGCATATTGGTTAAGACGGTCTGGTCGAGAACATACATGGCTGTGACCTTCCCGCCCGACAACTTGGCCAGTTCCATGGCTTTCCTGATAGCGGCTTTGGTATATTCACTACCATCGGTAGGCACGAGGATCTTTTTAAAACTCATTTTCACAACCTCAGATGATTTAATCGACACGGATGGCCCTGTGGTGACCGCGGATGGATCCGGCGAGGTCAGCTCCTGCTTGGGGAACAATCGTGAGACCACCCATTCCGAATGGTCTCTATATTTCTTTCGCGCGATTTAATATCTTCCCCGTCAGCTCCGTGAGGGCACCCAGAGCCCCCAAAGGGTCCCCTCCTTGGTACTCCGCCACGTCCATAAAGACGGCAGCTTCGGCAAGGATGTCGGGGGAGCAGATCATTCCGTTGTCCGTGCCGATGGCCAGATCCGCCCCAAGCCTCTGGGCCCTGTCTATAGGTGAGACTTTGCCGAAATAGGCGTTAGACGTGGGGCAGACCACAATCGGCACCTCCGCTTCGGCGCACTTGGTTATGTCGCTGTCGGTGGCCTCGCACATGTGCACCACGAACGCCGGATCTAGAGAGAGGACAAGGTCGATGTCCTCCCTGATTCTCTCACTGACGTGCATGGCAAAGACTTTCCTTCTGCTGCGCACGGCGTCTGCCACGGCTTCAATATACCTGTGGTCCATGTCCGACACACTGGATATGCCGATGCCATTGGCCACGTCCAAGATGTCGTCAATCTCGTTGAGGTCGAATTTCGGAGATGTTGGACGGCCCAGTATGAAGGCGTCCGGGGCATTGGCCCTCAACAGCCTGCACCCGGCAGCGCCACCCTCCCTGAAGTCTACAAATGCCTCCGCCCCGGACCCCCTAGAGTCAGCAGAGAATTTGCGTATACTCTCCGCGATCTTCCCCTCAGGGGCCCTCCTAAGGTACCTGTGCTTAAGGCCGTTCGGAGGCGCCACCAGCTCCTCCAGGGACATGCCCCTTGGGATCCTGAGCCCGTAGTCCGCGCAGTGAGTGTGACCGTTGACCACGTCGCACAGTGCCACGCCTCTGATGTCGGGCTTCTCGGGGCATTCGCCCTCGCCTGACTCCACGATCTTATTGTTTACAATCATGACATAGCCGGGGCGGGGGCCGTACCTGTCTACCAGGAGCCCCTCGAACGAGAAGCTATGGAAATTCTCCATGAGGCGTGTGTAGGGGGCTAATAAACTAAATGGTTGTCAAACACTATTGCGTAATTCGTTGGTACGATTCAGTCCACTCGGTTTGTCGAATAATGATTTTATGAATTAATTATCTTAAACCTATTTTACAGTTTAAGTGCGTATATTCATTATATAAAATTTTCTATAAATACAATCATTAGTAGAATTATATTAGACGTGGTCTACATCAGTTGTTATGACGCAGGCTGAAGTTAGGAAACGTCCCGTTCTGTGCGAACAGAACGGGACAGTATCCCCGAT
>CAZIJM010000125.1:0-4602 GCA_964539695.1 uncultured Methanomassiliicoccales archaeon
CGTACGGTGGATTGTGTGAAATAACGACTGGCGGATTAACCGCCAGTCTCCTATTTGATTATAAGTGACAAATTTAAGCTTGGAGTCGTAGCAGATGTATGCAGTCAACCTGCCAGCGGAGTAGTGCCACTCGAATCTCTCGCAGGTGAAGTCATACGCCAGGGAGCCATCGGCGACTGTCCTATCGACCTCGGCTTTTCAGACAATGTACACGTGCTTGTTGTACACCAGTGTTTCCTTCTCGGTCGTGATACCGAAGAGGGTGAGCAGTCTGATTATAAACCTTACAATGGTCTTCGTTGGCATGACGAACCTCCTCCCATAATTTAGTATCCAGTGAACGTTGGCCCCAGAACAGAACTCTCTGTCCATTATGAATAGCGTGTCGTCCTTGCCATAGCGCTCGATGTCCGCCTGCATATGGTCACCAAGTCCGAGAGTGATCTAGAGTAGAAGTGGAACATTAGTGGCACGCTGCGCATGTCCGTGGCCATACCTCTCTTGATGATCCTCAATTCGTTCTCGTCCTTATTCTGTCCCCACTAAGCCATTCCATCTAGGTTACTGTGGGTGCCGTTGGTGACGATGTTCCAGGCGACCAGGTCGCCGCATCTTCTGATGCGGCGTTCAAAGAAATCGTCTGCACCAAAAGTTTCCCTTGTCACGGTATTAGTCCCTCGTCTTGAAGTACCTTCTTTGATCTTTCCCTCTTCTTCGGGAGCGGTTCAGGTTTTGGCTTGGACAGATTAAGCCTTTCCATCAACTCCATGTCCTTCTTCAGCCCGCGGGTCCAGTATCCGTCGTTGGTCGATGCCTTCTCCGGGGCGTTGACTTTCCTCCAGACCTCAGACAGATCCTCCATAGCATCCCCGTAGGTCATACTGTCCAGTACCCCGGTGTTGGCGAATAGATTGAGGATCCTCCTGGAGACCATGACTGCAATGGTGTTAATGAATTCATTCCCGATCACACTAAAATCCTCTTGGACCCTGATGTCGTCTAGCTCCAAGTTGTTGTCAAACTGATTGAAGACCATCTCAATCTCCCAGCAATCTTCGTAGGCGCGGTAGACCGCTTCTGGCTCCAGGCCCAGATCAGATTCGAAGACCAGCACTCCGGCCTTGGCGAACTTCCTCCCGAGGGACTTTGGATTGAGCATCTTACCGTGGTCCATACTAGCCACGATGTTTTCCGTTTGCTCGGAGACCAGGGACAGATCCTTGAAGGCGTACAAGCAGCAGTCTTCGGTCATCACCTTCTTGTATAAGATCTTGCGGTCAAAACCTTTGAGGGAATCCTCGAAGTCCAATAAATCATACTTCTTGATGATTTCGTTGTTGTCTTTAAGAAGCGTGATGTGGTAGAGTTCTGGGCGGTCCTTCAGGACCGTCCTGATCTTCGACGGAGAGAACTTCTTGTTAATGATGATGACACTATGCTCCATGTTGTTATCTTCTAGGAACCTCTTATAATCCACCTAGTCCGGGCTGTTCCCAGGGAACACATGAGACGCGACTATCTCCCTTGCCTCCAGATCGTAGGCGTAGATAAGGAAGATGTTCCTACATCCTTTGACCTCGGCCTTGTGAGAATAGTGCGCTAGGTCATTGATCTTGGAGCTGTTAGTTTTGAGATACCCGTTGATCAGCAGATTGTGGCTCGCCTTCATTCTCTGGATCCGGAGACTGAAAAACATCCGCCTCTTGGCCCTGTCCATACCGATCCTCTCTAGGAGGTCAGAGATGTGATTCTTTCCCACCTGAGCCGGGAAGAAGCGACTCAGGAAACAGCGGCGATAGTACTGGGAGACCCGATTGTAGGAGGCGCTGGGCTTAATCACCCTCATCGCCGCTGCGGATATGATAGTATACGCGTCCTCCACAGAGAAGGTCCTGAGAAGATCCTCCAGGATATCGGTAGATAGGTTCCTAAAGAGGACGGAGCTGCCGTAGGATAGCTCCTCCGGACCGCTGCAGATAGTCTCCTCTAGCAGCGGTACGTACATGTTATCGATGATATGCCCGATGACGGCTCCGTTTATCGGTTGTGGATTGGAGCCGCTGACGTACTTTACACCCTTCCTCTCGCGGACCGCATACTTCTTTGGTCCGTCTGTCTTGTTTTCAACAACCACTGTGTTCCTCGGTCTCTCGACCCTTCTGATCTCCTCCGGTACCCCTATGGAAATCCTCCCCTAAAATATAGTACATTATATATCTACAACATACTATATAAACCCATTTTTTCTATAGTCCAAAACGACAGAAAATGTGCACATGCAACCCTTTTCCGAGGGTCTTAGAGCTAAAAATAGGTCCGGAAAACGGTAGAATCGGTCGGAATTCGTTCAAAAGAGGCGTTTACCACACCAATTTACTCGATGTCTTAGTACGTCACCATGGGAAACCTTTGCTATACAAGAAGGCGGCGGTCAAAGGTCATTGCCTGTATACCTTCAAAGACTTGTCTGAGGTCTGGAGGAAGTTGATGCCCCAGAGGAAGCGTTGATTAACGACGGATACTAGACCCGCGGGCTGAAGAAGGATATAGAGCTGATGGGAGGCTAGGTCTGTCCAAACCGAAGTCTGAACCGCTCTCAAAGAAGAGGAGAGGCCGAAGAAAGTATCTAAGAGCCTGAGGTCAAGATGCCTCGCAGACGTCCGAATAAGGCGCCTCAATATGAGGGCTTAATACCGTGACAAAGGAAACTTCTGGTGTTATAGACATGATGATAAAAAATCATGTTATATTGACGGCATCCCATCATATGGGAGTAATGCACGGATGGGGAATACTAAGGACTTGGATCTGATGCTCTCCAAACCAAGGAGAGTGATTCACACTATGGTCGTGCTGATCTTAATTACCATGGCCGTGGTCAGCGTTAACCAGTTCGCGGACATGTTCTAGGTGTCCGAACTGGAAGTTGGGCCCAGAGAGGTCGTGTTAACGATCTCGCTGGTGTACTAGCTAGTGGCTTACACCGGAATCGGCATGAGTGTCGAGGTCACGATCATCATGTCCTTCCGCCTCGGCCGCGAGAAGACGAACCGGGCAGGCAGCCTGGCAGGAGGCAGCCTGGCCCTCAGACTCCTTTCGTCCGTGGCGGTATCTTTCATCCAGTGAGTGCTACTGGATCTCATCATAGATGTCGTCGAGACCTCCGAGGTGTCCGGACTCTGTATATCCTACGTGTTATCGATACTAGGCCTCTCCCGGCTATAGTCTTAGAGTCCGTCATCGAAGAAATGCTCAGAACCGAGGGTGTAGCGAAAAAGTCCACGGTGGTCCAGTCGTTCGCCACCGTCCCAAACAAGGTTATGGACCCGATACTGATATATGGTCTGAGTATGGACGTCACAGAGGCAGTACTAGCAAGTCTCGGACATCGTCTAGCGCGTATTCTTAATAATCTCAGGAAAGGTCACGACTGCGATGCTGTACAATTACCCGTGGAGGTACACATCCCCCTAGTGAACCTTTCCGCATCGGTCATGGGGAACGCCATAATCCTTATGGCATCCGCCGCCTACAGATGCTTGGATAAATCGAAGATACGGGGCATGTACGTCTACACGCTGAAGATTGTGCTGGCTTGTTCACAGCCATGGGAGTGCTGATGTTCATATTTGCTGACCCGCTAATATCCCTGTTGACATACGAGGATGGGATGCAGCAGCTAAGGCTGAAATTCATGTGGGCCCTTAGGATCTCTGCGTTCTTGGTGCCGTTCAGCTCCATGATGAGGCTGGACTCCGCCATGATGCAGTCCATAAAGAAGTCGAGCAGGTCAATAGCCCTGTACCTCTTATGGGTCCTGAAACTATGCGTCTATGCCACCGTTTTCACGGTGTTGTTTTAGGCTATCATCTACACGATGGTCGCTCTGCAAATATTCGGAGAGTTCCTGATGACGAGCACGGCTAGAGGATAATTGCCCGTCTGGATCCCGGTGCGAGCTTAGAGTGACTTCCCGAGCTGGTAGGTCTGTTCATGTATTTCGACAAGGACGTCGCAGAATCGCATCCGGTCGCTAGGACTCTTCCGTAACCCTGGAAGTACATGTAGCGACAGAGCGAGTCGTACTGAATCCTGATCGCGTCTATTGTCCAGTTCTCCTTGTCGGCGGACGCCGCGATGAGGACGACCTTCAGATACTTTCAGGCAGACGATTTCGACCACATTCATCGTGTGCTTGGCTTCGGTGGCCCCTCGACGAACCTGGATGCGATCGTGCTCGACGCTCCTATGAGATAGAAGTTCCCCTTAATTATTATGATCTACATGATAATGCTCGGTGATTGATTCGACAGCCTCTATTTAAAAAAAGGACGGGGGGACCCGTCCCGTTAAGGATCAGATAAAAAATAAAATGCGATTATGAGTGTGGAGCGATGGTGTAGTTCCAATCGCCGTGCTATTCGTCTCTTTTAATGTTGATCGTGGCGAAGTCCTCGTCGCTGACCGTGATTTCGGGCTTGTACTCCCACTCGTTCAGAACATATTTGATCTTCGGTTCCGACTCGTTTGTCGTCGAACCGATGAGGTTCACAACGATCTCATAGGACAACAGTGGCTGTCCCTTCCAGTTCATGTTGATGA
>CAZIJM010000126.1:0-4273 GCA_964539695.1 uncultured Methanomassiliicoccales archaeon
ATGAGCAGAGTCTGGTTGATGAAACAGGGGATGTACTTCCTGATCGACGGACGAATGGAGAAGAGACAAAGTGTTTGAACAGTCCACTACGAAATCGTACGGTGGGTGGTATAAGAAAATGACTGGCGGATTAACCGTCTCCTATTCAATTCCCATCGAGAAGAACCTTTGTGACATGTATAATTTGAATATCGACTTCGTCTTTTGTCTAGATTCTGGAAGTGGCCTGTATAGGGCCTACATAAGAAGACTTTCCCATAGATCATGTCCCACAAGAATTTCACCATGTTCGATAACAAAAGTCTCTATATCAGAAAGGTCAGATGTGACCTAACCCAGAGCCTTCCTGACTACGCGTATTGCGTCCTAGACATAGACAGGAAAAACATGAAGGACTCGAAGTTCGCCAAGAAGATGGTGAAGAACGGCCTCACCGACGGTGAGGCCTTCAACGCCATAATGACCCCGGGTTTTCATCTTCATCTCCAATATAGACTTGGAGAACTCCGAGGTGCTCCCAAATTAGCATACTAAACAATCCATTTAATAGTTCCTAGAACCTGCAAGGGGGGAGGGGGAGCGTTGCGATGCTCCCCCTCGTGCGCACACAAAGGATACGTTCAAGGAGCATCTGTTAGTGTCGTTTATCACTAGGTACGGATACAACAACATGCACACTCCGGGTTCCACGGGTTGCTCGAGAAGCACTGGGCGTACCAGAGTCGCCACATCATGTTCAAGCGCTACAAACTGGGTGGGGACAATCCTACAACATGCTCCAGGATCTGATGGACGGTAAGGATTACTTCATGATCACCAATGTGAATCACTGCTTCCAAAGGTACAGATTCGACAAAAGGTGCCTGTACTACAGATGTGGGAACTAGGGCCTGTGGCAGGCTCCGGGTTCTACCATCAAGCGACCTACAATAACTAGGAGTTTGTCAGGAGGATGATCACGGAGTAGACATGAGAGTTCCGTCCGAGCCGGTCCCATGCTGTCTTAGATGCGACAAGCCAATGACCATGAATCTGAGGACCGACGACACCTTCGTCCAAGACAGAAGATGGTACAAGGCCGTCGAAAGATACGAGAAGTTCTGTAGAGTGACCTTTGGCGTCGAGACGCTGTTCTTGGAGCTGGAAATGGGCTACAACACCCCCTGAATTATTAAGTTTCTATTCTGGAAGATGGCCATAACCAACCTCAGATCCAGGTACGCCTGCGTCAGCATGGGATTGTCTTAGTACCCCTCGCAGTTGGAGGGTCCTGGTCCGGACATGGACATAAGGGCAATGCTGATGAAGCTAACGGGCAAATCCGGCTATAGATAATTGTGTAACCAAAGGGACTAATTTGATGCCCGTGTACAAATATCCTTCATGCCCCGTAGAGACCACACTGCCACTCAGCGACAACTGGGTCGTCCTCATCCGAGGACCTGATGACTGGTCCCAAGAAATTCAACGAGCTTATGAAGTCGATCACCTGAGTATTTTAGAAGGTGATGACTGAGGAACTCTATCGTATAGAGGAGAACGAGCTGATCACCAGAGAGGTCTTCACCTGTCCTACCCAGAGTGGAGTACTCCTTCATCAACTTCGAAAGGAGTTTGTTACCGATACTGAACGTCATGGAGAACTGGAGTATGACTACAAGAAACTGGTCTCTGAGTCTCAGAGGCGCGGGAACCAGATCTCATCTCTGATACTCCTTGAATACTGGTCAAGCCCTTGCAAGCCGGTGAGAAACAAAACATCTTAAAAAAGGAGGCATGAGCCTCCGTTTGCTTTTGCTTTCACTCCTTGACCAAGGTGCACAAGGCGTCCACAGCCCAGCACCCTTTACCTTTGAGTCCGACGATAACCGGGTTGATTTCCAGCTCGTAGATCTCGGGGTTTTCCTCAGCGATGAGAACAATCCTCTTGATGGCGTCCTTAAGAGCTTCAATATCGGCCTCAGGCAACCCCCTAGCACCGGACATCAGTCTGAACGCCTTAGTAGAGGTGATCATCTTGTCAAGTTGTTGTTCAGTCATGGGCACGTGAGCTTGAGAGATCTCGCCAAGGATCTCGACGTAGATCCCTCCGAGCCCGAAAGATACAACTGGCCCAAACTGCCCATCGCGGATCATGGACAGGATAACCTCTTGACCAGAGACCATCTGCTGGATTGAGACCCCGACGATGTTAGCGCCGGGAACGGCCCTGGTGCAGGACTCCATGATCTTGTTGTAGGCGTCCTTGGCTTCCGAAGCGTCCTTGACACCCACCACGACTCCGCCTACATCGGTCTTGTGTTTGATATCGGGAGATACGATTTTCATGACCACGGGGTAGCCGATCCTGTCGCAAGCGGCGGCCGCTTCGTCGGCGGTGTTGACAGTAGCCTCTCCAGGGGTGGGAACGCCGTAAGCGGCGAAGATCTCTTTGCCCTCGGACTCGGTCAGAGAGTCCCTACTCTCAGCCTTCGCCCTGTCGATGATGGCCTTGGAGGCCTCCCTCCCGGCAACCTTGGGAACCTTCAAGGGCTCTTCCTTTTGTTCAGCCTTGATCGTGTAGCTCCTCAAGATGGACAGGGCGCGGACTGCCCTATCGGGAGTGGGGAAGCAGGGGACCTTCCCGGCCTTCAGGATGGCGTTGGCCTTATCGCATTTATACCCGCCGGCGAAGCAACAGGTGGTAGGCACTGGAATATCATCCTTCATCTCAACGATAATCCTGGCGACGGCCTCGAGGTCAGCAGTGTCTAGCGGGGACCCCATGATAACCAATCCTCCAACGTTGGGGTCCTTGGTAACCACATTGATGGCGTTGCGGAAATACTCAGCCTTAGCGTCCCCGCGAACGTCGATGGGGTTGGTGAGCCCGGCGACTGTAGGCACGGCGACCTTGATCTCCTTGAGGGTCTCCTCAGAAAACTTGACGGCATAGACGTTGGGCGCGTCATAGGTGGCATCCGCGGACATGACGCCCAGCCCACCGGCGTTAGTGATAATAGCAATGCCATCCTTACACATTGGGCTGCAGCTGCTGAACACACTGAGCGCGTCAAACATCTCATCCAGGTCCATGGCCCTGAAGATATTTAGCTTGTCGAAGACGACGTTATTGACCGCATCGGACCCCGCCAGGGACCCGGTGTGGGAGGACGCAGCAGCAGACCCGGCCTGGGTTCTACCGGACTTAAAGACCACAATGGGTTTCTTGATGGGCATGTTCTCCACGGCCTCGACGAACTTCTCTCCGTCGGAGATCCCCTCGAGGTACATCCCGAGGACCTTGGTGTCAGAGTCTGCGGAGATAGCAGGGATCAAATCGGCCTCATCGATATCGGCCTTGTTCCCGAAGGTGACGAAATTGGCCATTCCCATGCCGTTGTTGTAAGCCCAATCGATGATAGAAGAACCGACAGCCCCGGACTGGGAGAAGATGGAGATATTCCCCGCAGGGGGCAGAAGATGAGCGAACGTGGCATTGATGCCGTGCCCAGGATTCATGAGCCCGAAGCAGTTGGGCCCCAAAAACCTAACGTCGTTCTCCTCGGCAGCTTTCACGAGCTCCTTTTCGAGCTCAGCCCCCTCAGGGGAATCTTCCTTGAATCCGGCTGTAAGAATGGTGGCGTACTTGATGCCCGCCTGCTTGAACTTGGGCATCTCACCCGCAACTAGGTTGTTTTTAACGGCCACAACGGCCAGGTCAATGGGTTCGCCCACGTCGGTGACGCTAGGATAGGCTTTCAGGCCCTGGATCTCTCCTCCCTTGGGGTTGATGGGGTAGAGCTTGCCCTTGAAACCGGCGTCGATCATGTTCTTGAGGAGCATGCCGCCGAGTTTGGTTTCGTCGTTCGATGCTCCGATGATAGCTACGGATGAAGGCGTGAGCACTTCTTTCATGAGGGTAAGTAGCTTTTAATCTTTGATAAAGCTTTGTACTGTGTTCTACCTACTCCCTCTACGTGACTCAGGGTCGAAAGTTGAATTGATTTATGGCATCTGAATCCTGCGACATACAAGACGTTCATTCAATATCCAAATGAGTGATAAAAATTCGAGAAAATACTGTAGCCAAAGACGTAAACTTTCAGGAGGTGTACCACATCTCGTACAATCGTAGGGTAAATAACACTAGCGCGGAGACTCAGATATACTTCGGTGAGAATTCGAATAGGTTCGTCAACATCCTCACCGGAATTTAGAGTTCATGTTTCTATACAAGCCCGAGGATCGGGGGACCATCATGATTGTCCAGTCATGGAAGATTTGTATCTGA
>CAZIJM010000127.1:0-4137 GCA_964539695.1 uncultured Methanomassiliicoccales archaeon
TGTACGATTTCTCGTCCAACTCTGGTATCATCACACCGAGGAACTCCTGTACATCGTTGGAATAAATCATGCACTGCATGAATTGACCATACAGGATATAGAAATAATCATTAATTTAATTTATTAACATGCTCTTATCGTTATGCGAATAGACAAACATAAAAACGAAGGGATGTCCGCTAGCGGACAGGCTCACCTCTTAACTATGATGCAAACGATATCTTCGTCGGCGACCACGTGGTCCATACCCACGGTCTGCCCGGGGAACTTGGCGCTCTTCCCCCAGATCATGGCATAGCGGAAGTTGTTCCTGAAGTCCCTGTGGATCAGCTCGCACACGTCCCCAATGGTGTTCCCGCGCTTGACAATCAACGGGATGTTCAGATCCGCTTCTTGACCCTGAGGCTTGAGAAAAATGCGGATCATATCGATTGTGTCGTACAGAACCTGCTTCAGATCGTTAATGCCATATCCGGTGGCGGCGGAAATCAGGACGCAACGGTACTGTCTGTGCATTTCCAGGATTGCCTCCAGTTGCTCCTCCTTGGTAAGGTCCACTTTGTTGATGGCCATGACCGTCTTGATGTACACCCTGTTGCCAGCTAGGACATCCAGCATTTGCTCGACATTGACGTCCTCACGGACGACGACTGTCGCGTTCACGTAACCGTAGGCTGATGTCATATCCTTGATAGTTTCCACGTCGATCTTTGTTAGCTTCAGAGTAGGCTTAACCAGGATACCTCCGTGGTCGGAATGGGAGATGACAACGTCGGGCCTCTTCTGGTTCAGGCGAATCCCCGCGTTATACAGTTCCCCGAGGAGGATGTTCATGTTGGGATTGAAGATGTCGACCACTAGGAGAATGACGTCCGCGGATCTGGCGGCGGCAATGACTTCCCTCCCGCGCCCTTTGCCGCGAGATGCATCCTTAATCAGACCCGGCATGTCCAGGATCTGAATCTTGGCGTGGTTGTACTCCATGATCCCGGGGACGATGTCGAGGGTGGTGAAGTGGTAAGCCCCCACTTCGGACTTGGCGCCGGTGAGCTGGTTTAAGAGGGTGGACTTCCCCACCGACGGGAACCCAACCAGGGCGACGGTGGCGTTGCCCGCCTTCTTGACGTAAAACCCTTTAGTAGGGCCCTTAGAGGCGCGGCGCTTCTCCTCTTCTTGGGTTAGTTTGGCGATCTTCGCTTTGAGCTTGCCTATATGACTTTCGGTAGCCTTATTGTACTTGGTTTTGGAGATCTGCTCCTCCAATTCCTTGATCTGCTCCTCAATGGTCGCCATGGCATTGCACTAAGCTACTCGATGGGAACCGCATATTTAGATTAGTTGCCAGCCCTTTTGCACATCTAAAGGTACTCCCGAATCCCCTCGGTGACGGCCTCCTCGTCAATCTCGTTGTCCAAATATCTGTCGGCGATATCCTTGATGTTAGCACCGATGGTGGAAATGTCCTGCTTGACTCACTCCTTAGTCAACCTGTCCATGGTGTTCTCGCCTATCTTGCAGGCAACGACGATCAAATTCCCGAAAATCATCACGAAGGCTGCAACATGTCTATCCAACCGCTGATATCGTTCAACACTTCCTCGTTCATGCAAAACTAGCTATGCTTCATGAAGTCCGTACAGAGATCCAGCTGCAGCCTGATGTCCAGCTCCACCTCCAGATAGTTTAGCAAGAGGCTAAAGAACGTCTCCGAGAGAGTGGCGGCATCCTCCGGATGGCGATCATCTCGCGCGTAACCGCAATGGCGTAGAAAATGGTGGCAACAATGTTATTTGAACCAGAATCATCATTGTAGTCGCTGGTGAGCCTGATGATATTCATTAGGTCGCCCTGGTAGGCCTCGCCGTTGCTGATGCTGTCAACGATCCACTTAATTATGGCAGCGTTCATGGAATACGCCAGGTCTAATATGTCGTACTTGTTGGCGTCCAGGAGGGCAGTGAAGGCTTTCGAGGTCCCGTCAAAATCGCCTTCGAAGAGCTTGTCCTCGATCGTCTCGATCTTGAGGTACCACGACATGTTGGAATAATCCAGGATGTTGCTGTCCCCTCCCTCTAATGCGCCGGTGTACCAAGGAGCAGTCTCGATGATCGGATCGATAGGCTTTCTATCATCTTCGAAAACCCAGCACCGCAATGCATGCAATAGTTCTTAGCATCCTCTTCTTCAATGAGCGTGCATGTCTCGCAGGCGGAACATATAAGCGTCAAGGGATATGACCATCAATACACAGTTATCGATATTATAAGTGCATATAACGCGATTCAACGAAACATCCGTGCGGCCCTCCGAATATGTTTTTAAATAGACTCCTAATCCTCACGATGATGACAGAAACTAACAAGGGAAGGAAACCATTGCTCCAGGGCCTGGTTGACGATTTTAAATCCCTTTCCACCAAACAGTGGATCGCGATTATCATAGCGCTTACGATCGGTCTAGTTCTCGAAGTGGCGTTCAATGCCAAATGCTTCGGGTACTTCATCGTTGCCATCGTGCTCTATATGATTCCCCACCTGTTGGGCATCTCCTCCGTCAAAGTCAAGATTATAGTCGGGATCATGTTCATAGTACTGGCGGTACCCACACTTACTTATGTGTTCTCGAGCACCCCAGACGCTGTCGCTGAGCAGCAGGAAGAAGATGAATACATTTTATGCCTCGAATACATCACAGATGAGGACGACCCCTATATCGGAGATGTGGTGATCTACATCAAACTCTACGTAGACTCCGATGGCAACACCCCGGAGGAGTGGCAAATTGTGTTCCAGTGCTACTACGCACAGAGTCTGACGTACGCGATCAATGGGAGTATGAGCACGTTAGCGAGGGAAGTGTACTTCAACCCTGACGAATACACATTAGACGAGAATGGGATATATCACATGACCGTGGAGGACCTCAAACTCGAGGAAGGGAAGCTTTACGTCATGGGTGCCTTCATACTCGTCAACGAAGCTCTCACTTCGCACAAACTAATCGAACTCTACAATACAAGATATAACGCCATCAGTCTGGCCCTGACCGGTGCCGGGTACACTGTCCTGTACGCCATGATCATCTACTTCCTGATCCTGGTCTTCTCCACTCTTATGAGGAACAGCGCCGAAAAGGCTCGTGTTAAAATGGAGGCCGACGGAAGACTCTACCCCCAGGGATACGGGAGGTGCAAGCAGTGCGGCGCCATGGTCCTGCCTGGAGAGATTAACTGTAGAAAGTGCGGCGTATACATCGACGTCCCCGAAGAACTCAGGGTGAAAAAGAAGGACTCTTTTCAATGTTCCGAGTGTGGTGCGGAAGTCTTCCCAGATACTACGATCTGCCCCAAGTGTGGAGCAGTCTTCGATGAGGAGGACGAGAATGAGGTCATCCACCAGGACGGCACTGTGGATGTTTCCACGAAGAATGTCATATGCCCCGAGTGCGGCAACATCGTTCCGGTGAACGCGGACTGGTGTCCCAGATGCGGAAAGATGCTCAAGAAGAAGTGATCTCCCAGGGAACTGCAGAGAAATCACGACTTCGGGTGATTCATGTGACAATCTCTCCCGGAATTCCCGGAAGGGGGATCCAGTCTCGCGGGGATGGAACGAGCATGCATTTCTGAAAATCAGTCATCGTACCTCTGTAAAGAAGTGCAAACGTCTTACTTCTTCCTCTTACGGAAGGTCATCTTTGAATCCTTCATGTTGATGACGACGTCCTCGAGCTTGGTGATGAGATTGCTGCAGGTCTGTATCAGGTCCCAGCCCACCTCCTTCGCCATGATCGCCTCCCCGTTGATAAACAGCCTGGCACTGATGTTGTACTTGTAATTGCCTCCGGCATCATTGTATCTGGAGACGTGCATCGTCAGTGACTCGGGCTTGTAGATTTTGGAGATCTTCGCGGCCATATTCTCGATGTCGATGTAAATGGCGTCAGTGTACTCCTTCTCATCATCTTCGAGGCCGCTGATCTGAACGAAAAGCATATCCCTCGCCCTACATGCGGCCAAGAGCTCGATGATATCATACTCGGTGACGACCCCGACAAGGTCCTTGCCTTCGACCACGGGCAGAGTGGAGATCTTGTTGTCCACCATCATGTCGACCGCCACGGAGATGTCACTGTCCC
>CAZIJM010000128.1:0-4131 GCA_964539695.1 uncultured Methanomassiliicoccales archaeon
TCATCAGGTGCGCGAAGTCCTTGTCGTTCTTCGCCACCAGCACCGCCTCGCCGTATGGGTCGTATCCCGGCCTTCCGGCGCGTCCACACATCTGCTTCACCTCCATCACCGAGATGGGGGCGTTGGTCCCGTTCTCGTAGCGGAGGGTGTCCCTCACTATTACCCTCCTGGCGGGCAAGTTAATCCCGGCAGCAAGGGTGGGGGTGGCCACGATGCATTTAATGGTCCCGGCCCTAAAGGAATCTTCGATGTATTTTCTTTGTCTGTATGTGAGGCCGGCGTTGTGAAAGGCGATACCGCCCTCCACGCAGGAGGCTAACTTCCTGCCTGTGGCGGTGGCCTCGGTGTCCCCTTCTAGCAGGGCCTTCTCTGCCCTTGTGGGTGTGCGACCCGCAATCGCCCTTAGGTGCCTGGATAGTCTCATCGCCTCGGCCTCGGCGGATCTCCTAGAGTTGACGAATACTAGGCATTGGCCACCGTCTTCAACGGTCTGGAGGACCAGAGAGGACACAGCATCCTCCATGAAGGGGACTTCTATCTCGCTACGGTCCTCGAAGATGATCCTGTTAGGTATGTAAACCCCTTCTCTGAGGGGGATTGAGCGCCAGTCACTTCTTACCAGCGCCGCGTGCAACCAGTCGGCTAGATCATCGGCATTAGATATAGTGGCCGAGAGGGCTATGATCTGTAAGTCGCTCCTCCTGCGCATCATTTTGGTTAGGGCGACCTCTAGTGTGGGCCCCCTTCCCGGATCGTGGATCATGTGGATCTCGTCGGCAATTACAAGCTTGACCTCGTCGATCCATCTATTACCGTGACGGATCATGGAATCCGTCTTCTCGGAGGTGGCTATGACTATGTCTGCCTCGGACAGCCCGCGATCCTCCGAGTCCAAGTCGCTGGTGCTGAGATACACCTTGATGCCGAGGCTCTCGAAGTGTGTGAAGTCGTCTTTCTTCTCTGAAGCCAATGCCTTCAGAGGGACGATGTAGAGGACTCTTCCTCTGTGCTCGGCGAGGGTTTTCAGCGCTGGTATATACCCGATGAGCGACTTACCGCTGGCCGTCGGGATGGCGGCGACCAAATTCTTCCCGGTGAGAGCGATGGGAATGGCCTCCGCCTGGGGCGGGTGCAGCTCCCTGAACCCCGCGGACATAAGGGCTTTCACCACGTCGTCCGGGATGTCCAACTCGTCGATCCTCATTGGCACTCTCGATTGTTCTGGTATTCATAAACCCCGTGGTCCTGCGATAGGGTGCACTTACTGTAACGAATTGTCTCTAGCGCTGTATGCCCGGAGACCTTCCGGACAGCTGCCCCAGACAATTGCGGGACACATGAGGTTCCTCATACAGTCGACATGCCTTTTGTAGTTAGATTTAAAAGATAGGGCGTGTAATCCTAAAACTATGAAAGCGAAGATCGTCACGGTTCTGACCGTGTTCTGCGTTATCGTCGTCGTCACCGTTCGGTCCGAGCAGGTGAACGGCGCCACGGATTCGGACTACGTTTCGCAGCTCGACAGCAATGGGCAGACCGTGTACGACGCCGTCACTTCTAGGTTCGCAAACGAGATCAACGGCGTAAATCCTCAGACGACGGTCCAAATAACGGTCATGTTGACCGACCCTGTGCTCTTTGAGGACGAGGAGTCCGCCACAGACTACGCCAAGGGCGTGGTTAACGACGCCCTCGCGGTGATATATTACACAGATGCCGAGGCAATTTGGCTCTGGGACCTCCCGGTCACCTTCGTGGAGGTCGTTGTCCGCTGCGACTCCGTGACGATCAGCAACTTTGAGACTGGCATTGAAACCGGTAGCTACATCACGCCCACGATGGTCACATTTGCGCTTACAATCCCATCCAGCTTCATTTCTGAAGACGGCTCTGGGAACACCGTTATGGAGGCGCTGAACGCGATTAGGGATGTCAGGACTCAGGTTTCTGGGACAGTGCCCGAAAAAGTCCAGGTTATCGCCGACCTTCTCTACGGGATAACTGTCGCTGATGACGAGGAGGGCACTGTAAGCAACGTTTACAATGCCCTTGTCACGAGGAATTCCTCCTCCGCTGGCTTCGCCGCCGCATTCACCTATCTCTGCGCCTTAAACGACGTCACCGCGCAGACCGTGAAGGGCACGGTTGTCATCGACACCGCAGGCACGACATCCGTGGGATACTGGAACGTCGTGCTCTGCACCGACTCCGACGTGGACACTTGGTACTTTGTCGACGTGACTCAGTATGATGGAGACGACAGGGCCTCGCTACTGGCCGGCATGTCTACGCTGGTCCTGCTGCCCTTCTCCGACGCTTACCGCGGCTTTGGATCTACCCACGTGGTCGACCTGGACATGGCGTCGTCTAACAGCCTGTCCGTCCCCAGCATCCCTGCGGAAGGCTACGCATGGCCAGACAACAGAACGTTCCTTGAGAGATGGGGTACCCAGATCATGGCGGTGTTGATAGTCGCAATCATAGTCGCAATCATACTGTACGGGTTGAAGACGGGCAGTCTTCAATAACTGTCAGTCGAAAACAAAGCAATGAACGATTATATACAAGAACAAACTAGCTTCAAGAGGGAAACATGACAAAAAGACTCAACGTGAAAAGGTCTGAGCTTTCTGTGGAGGAATGGGCGGACAGGCAAACCTTCACCACCACCGAGCAGATCCAGATCCCCGACATGATGGCTGATAGAGTCATCGGCCAGGAGGATGCCGTGGAGGTCATGCGCAAGGCGGCTTTCCAGAAGAGACACGTTATGCTCATCGGCGAGCCTGGTACTGGCAAGTCCATGCTGGCCAACTCGATGATCGAGTACCTCCCCAAGGAGGACCTCCAGGACATCGTGGCCTACCACAACCCAGAAGATTTCAATGAGCCCAGGATCAGGATTTTCCCCGCGGGCAAGGGGAAGGCCGTCGTGGCAGAGCAAAAATCGATCGCTGCCCAGCAAAGGAACCAGAAGAACACGGTGTACATCTATGCCTGCCTCAGCCTGATCATACTTGGTCTTCTCGCGGGCCTCATGCTTGGGAACTTCACGATCACGCTGTTCGCCATCCTCGGTGCCATGCTCATATTCTTCATGTTCAGGACCCCAGGGGTCCAGAGGAACGAGACATCTATCGTGCCGAAGGTGCTGGTGGGTCACGATGCAGGGGAGATACCTCCATTCATGGACGCTACGGGTACGCACGCCGGTGCCTTGCTGGGTGACGTCAGGCACGACCCGTTCCAGTCCGGAGGGCTCGAGACGCCCTCCCACGACAGGCTGGAGGCCGGAGCCATCCACAAGGCCAACAAGGGTGTCCTCTACATCGATGAGATCAACTTGCTTAGGATAGAGTCCCAGCAGGCCCTCCTTACCGCCATGCAGGAAAAGAAAATGTCCATTACCGGGCAGTCCGAGCGCTCCTCGGGAGCTCTAGTCAAGTCTGAGCCCGTCCCCTGCGACTTCATCCTCGTATGTGCGGGGAACATGGACGCCATCCAGGGGATGCACCCAGCCCTCAGGTCCAGAATAAGAGGTTACGGGTACGAAGTGTATATGAAGTCGACAATGCCCGACACCGATGAGAACCGCGATAATATCACTAGGTTCGTGGCCCAGGAGATCAAGAAGGACGGCAAGATCCCTCATTTTAACAGGTTTGCCGTAGCCGAGATTTTGCGCGAGGCCCAAAGACGCTCCGGTAGGAAGGGCGAGCTTACCCTCAGGATGAGGGAGCTCGGAGGACTCATCAGGGTGTCCGGGGACATAGCCATCCAGAGGGGCGCCAAGGTTGTTATCGTCGATGACGTCATCATGGCCAGAGGCACCGCCCGCAGCCTGGAGCAGCAGATCGCGGACAGGTACATTGAAGTTAACGAGGCCTACAAAATGTTCCGCACCACCGGCGAAGCTGTGGGAATGGTCAACGGTCTGGCGGCCCTCAACGCCAGTTCCAATATGGCCGAGTACTCCGGTATCGTACTACCCATCGTCGCTGAGGTCTCGCCCTCCCAGGTTAAGAGGGCCGGTCATATAGTGGCTACCGGGCAGCTGGGGACCATCGCTAAGGAAGCAGTGGAGAACATCTCCGCGGTCATCAAGAAGTACACCATGACTAACCTGTCCGA
>CAZIJM010000129.1:0-4091 GCA_964539695.1 uncultured Methanomassiliicoccales archaeon
TATACATGATGATATCCTAATCCACACACGGCCTGATCCTGCATAGTTCAGCGGTCTTGTTCACGGAATTGTCGAGCAGTGTAAAAAAATTCTCTTTCTAGAATCTTCGTGTACGATACGCATGGCTTCAACGACCTCGAAAAAGTGTATCTCTCTGGGATATAGCTCATGGGACAGATATCTGCGGATATTTGTCGCAGGTCTCACACTTGAGCTTCGAAATGCGGGCCTTTATGATGGTTGTCTTTATCGAGCACCTGGTGTGTGAGTAGAACTTCCTCTCATACTGGTGCACCCTGTAGAGTGCCCCACACACGGGGCATTCGTACATTCGGTGTTCGACATCCATGATCGGATACAATTTTCCCATGACTAGACGATCATGATGGTCCCCCGGGATGTAGTTGCCTATCTTCAAACCTGTGTAGAATCATGAATTCTCGATCCCGGTAATGATGTTGATCAATTCATCCGAATCCTCGCTGAAGTATCTGAGTCTCTGTATTAGTGTTATCTATCCTGGTACAATTGCACAAGATGCGGTACACTCTGAAAATTTACATCTTTGTTGATGCAGCGCTTTCTAAAATTTTATCACTCCCTGGGCATTGAATAAACGCCTTGTACGTCACAGAACTCACATGCCATAAATCAATCCAACTCAATTCCTGGTTATTCAAGTTTCAACCTTGAATCGTATAGACGGTTTCTACGCACTCCTTTGGATAACTCCGTAAAATATTGTTAACGACTATAGAGCTTCTTGCAGGCGTCTACGAGAACCCTCATCCTGTCGATGATCTGTTCCTCGGTCAGGGTCGCGAAGTTGAGGTGGATGGTGTTCCTGCTGCCCCTGACGTGGAATGGTTTTCCGGGTATGACCATGATCTCGCCCTCCAGGATCCTCTTGTACAGATTCATCGCATCGATGCCCTCGGTGGTCCTGAGCCAGATAAACATGTCGCCCTACGGGTTGTTTCACGTGACAGTGTCTAGGAGGTTCTTCTTCATGATGTTCAAGAATAGATTTTCTTGGTCTTGTACCCCCTGCGAGCCTCTCAAGGTGTGCGTTGTAGTCCCTGTTCCACAGGAACCTGTTAATGACCCTCTAGCAGAACGTGTTCGACTAGAAGCAGCACGCCTCCAGTGACCTGTCGGCTCTGACCTTCATCTATTCAGGTACAACCATCCATCCGACCCTTATGCCGGGAAAATCGTCTTTGAGAAGGAGCCTGTGAACACTGTATTCTCCAGGATCTAGACTTAATGGTCCTGTCCACCTTGCCCCTGTACCCGAGCTTGCCATAGGCGTCATCCTCCACAAGCACGCATCCGGACTTGCCAATAACCTCGGTGACTCCCCCTCCAACGTTGTCAGAGTGGTTGGTGTCGGACGAATTCTGGTGGTTAGGATCGAATAGAACAGTTTGGTACCGTTGCCCATGGCCGCCGACAGTTGGGACAGGTCGGCATTCTCTGGTCTGGCGTCCATGTTGCGGAAGTCGGGGGAATATAACAAATAGGCCTGGATCGTTACCCGGGGTTCTTTATCGTCATCATATTGTTCGGGTCCAGGAATATCTTGCCCATAAGGTTGAAGTACATTTAAGATCCACTGGTCATTAATACGTTCTCGTATGGCGTCAAACCCCAGAACCCTGATACATCTCTCGACGATGCGCTCTTTGAGCGAGATATAGCCGGCCGTGGTGTAATACTGAAGGGCACTACACGGATCCTTGCACATGACGTCCGCCATGGCCTCGGTGAGTCCCTCGGTGTCGAACAGATAGTTGTTAAGGAGTTTGGTGACGAAGGATACCATCTTTAGACGGGCGACGGCCTCCACCAAACTCGTGATGAACGAGTCCATTATAAACTCGGTGGAGCGGGAGAACCTCTCCACTGTATCACCACTTTGCCTCATCGAACGCCCTCTGCATCATCTGGGTCGTAACGTCTTTGAGTTCGGGGTTCATGCGAGTGATCTGGTCGTGCCAGGCCCTGACGTGGGCAGCGTCTGGTCTGCCCCCGGAGACGAGGTCCCCGGGGAGCGGGATGCGCTTGGACTTACTTATATAGAGCCAATACTCGCTGGTCTCGTCCCTCCAGAGAAACGGCAGGGGTCTAATGGACACCGGAATAGAGGCTCCGTTCCTGCCATTGCGAATCTCGATAATCTCTGCCTCCACAGCGTCAGCCGAAACGGGGACATGGTTTTCGCCGGGGGAGAGTGCAATCTCCATCACAGACATGTCCATGAGGAATACGCGGCAGACATATTCACTAGTCTGCGACACCTCCGTCACGACAGACCCGTTCTCGAAGCGGGCGGACATCCTCGGAGGGTTTCTGATGGTCATAAACCTCTTCATAGGGAACGAATTGACCGTGATGTATATGGTAAACTCAGACACGTTGGATGAGTATATCTCGTTCTTGATCATATCTAGAGGCACCCTGTATGTGTCATCGGTCCAGTCGGGGGTGATGTCTCTCTTCTTCCCTTTGTCAGTTCCGAGAAACAGGGCCTTCTTCCTGGCCCCGGTGACAGTCACAACGAGTGTGTCCCCCAGGTCTCCCACGTCCATCACAGTGGACGAGAAGCGCATGGGGCCGGCACCGATGTCGTATATGACGGCGGGAATATTCCATACTACGGACATGTCGACACCGTTGCGGGACACCTTGGTGGGACCATCGTAGATGTCAGCCTCACCTGTCTCACCGAACACAGTGTATGTGAATCTTGTCTCCGGCGGAATGTCGCCTCTGCCAGGGCGGCTGCACTCGAAGTCAGGAATGACTACCAGTCTCTGCGAGGCTATCCTCTGTCCGTCCTTGGAGAGAACGATCTCGAGTAGTCCGTCGGCCCCGGTCTCGATCGTCATGGACGCGGATGCCTGGACGGGATCGGTAACCTCTGCTCCTAAGGGATCGAGGATGAACACCGTGCACTCCGACGGCTCGCAATTCTCCACGGAAACGGAGAACGACGGGATCCTTCTGTGAATCTGAAGGCGCTCGCCACCGATGGCTGCCTCAGCCTCCTGGACACCAGCGGGGATCTTCAGGGAACCCTTGGCCTTCCTCCTCTTGGGCTTCGCCTTGAGCTTGAGATCCTCCCTCGAAGCCTCCTCCTCGAGCACCTGTTCGTCCGCAGGGGCCTTAGCGACGGGTTCCTGCACAGACCGCCTCCTCTCGTGCCTCCTTTCATTCAGCCAAACGCCCCCGGCTACGGAGACTTCCGCTCTAGTAACGATAGCGTCGCCAACTTCGATAGTATCGAGGATCTTGGTCTTGATCACCCTCATGGACGTTCCTTTGGCATGGACGACATAAGTTTCACCCACAGGCTTCCCTATCGGGAGGCCGATGTTGTTGAAGAACAGTAGGCTGCGCGGCTTGTGGCGGTATGCGTCTGCTCCATCTATAGTGAGCGTGAATGAGGACAGCGGCGAGACGCCTGACGAGGTCAGGTCCAGGGTGGTCGCGCGGGACACTCTTCCACCTGCGCGGGGCGCGGACTCCAACCTCCCTAGGGGGATGACGCCCTCGGCGCAGTCCACCGCTACCTCGAACCTGGCGTTCTCGTTTGAGGTATACCTGGGGATGTAAAGCAGGAACCTGCCGTCCTTGTAGTTGATCTTGGGACTGGCGCTACCAAACCAGGTCTGGATCTCCCCCCTCTGCCCGCCCTGGCGGGGATGTCTAGTCTCGGGTCTTACCATCTGGATCGGCATCCTGTCCTTCTCGGAGAAGAATTCCTCGAAGCTCATTTCGGAGATGTCCTTGCATCCTTCCATACTACCACGGTCCTCCGTAACCTCACAATATAGTTAATTGTGATGCTAGCAATATCTGGAACGCATCGCGGACTTTTCCTCAGAACGCTCACCATATGCAGACGGTGTACACCCCATCGAAATTCCGACATCCAAATGGATATCTGGACGATTAACACTATTACACAATTCGCCAGCACGATTCAGTTCACTCGATCTGTCGAATGATGATTTTATGAATTAATTATTTAAATCATTATTTCAAACACTTTTGAACAATTCGATAGACGAACGGACTGAATCGGT
>CAZIJM010000130.1:0-2925 GCA_964539695.1 uncultured Methanomassiliicoccales archaeon
CCTAGTTGACGAACGAAGGGAGAAGAGATAAAGTGTTTGAATAGCCCATTACGGAACTGTACGATGGGTGGTATAAGAAGACGACTGGCGGATTAACCGCCAGTCTCCTACTCGATTAATCTGAAAACCTTCAGAAAATCAAACCAGGAGTGCTGAACCCACGTTTAATGGGGACATGTGCGGATTCTCACACGTGACCATCTGAGTCGTATCGAACCAGTCCTGATGCTTCAGGAACTATGGGAAAGATAATGTATAGCACAGCGCCGGAATAGACGGTGAAAAACAGGGGACATATCCCTGTGTTTGCATGGATCACTTCATAACGTCGGACATAGAGTAAACCCTGCCCTTGGCTTGCCTGACGACCCAGCCGGCCACCATGACGACGCCGCCAACGAAGATCTCCCTAGAGTGGGCCTGGTGGCGGATCTCGATCCTCTCAGAGTTCCCGATGAACATCACAGTGTGGTCCCCAACGATATCCCCGCCCCTGATGGCGTGTATCCCGATTTCTTTTCCGCGGGGGCAGTGATCTTGTCTACCAAATACTAAGTCCTTGCCTCCTATGGCTTCGGATATGATCTTTGCCGCCGTCATCGCCGTCCCGCTAGGAGCATCCTGCTTCTGGTTATGATGGGCCTCGATGATCTCAACGTCGTAGTCATTACCAAGAAGGATCGCGGCTTGTCTGATCAACTTGTTGAACACCGCGACCCCGATGGAGTAATTGGTGGAGATGACAGCTGCCACGTTGTTCCTCTCGACGGCCTCGGCGATTTCCCTCTTAACATCGTCGGATAGCCCCGTGGTCCCGATGACTAGGTCGATCCCTGCAGCGGCGGCCACGGGCGCATTGACGGCGGTTGCCTTGGCAATGGTGAAATCGAGGAGCACGTCCGTGCCTGAGTCCTTCAAGACCTTTGCCAGATCCTTGGAGTCGGAGATCGGGACGCCGATAGGGCCGACGCCAGCGACCTCCCCAATGTCCCTTCCAATGTTGATGAGGTCAAAAGCAGAGGACACGGTCATGCCCTCTGTGGCCAGAACGCGCTTAACGAGCATTTGGCCCATCTTTCCGCAGGCTCCCACGAGCCCAACCTTGATTTCTGCGTTGTCACTCATTGCAATCTGGGACCTCGTAGGGCGACCGCCCTATTTAGGTATCGGTCGGAGAGGAAATCATGATCTGGAGAATCCTGACGACACAGTCCGCCCGATCCATAAGGGTATTCTTGAAAGAGCAGGCGAGAGAGCTGAGCCCTACCGGAGGGTCACTCGTCCCACTCCGTGAATATCTTCGCTATGCTTTTTTGATCATAGACCAACACGATATGCCACCGATGAGGACGACGACTTTAATAGTCTCCAGGATTTCCTCCTTCGTGGCGCCGTAATTTTTAGCCACCCTGGCCTGAGTGTATACGCAGTCCTCGCACATCCTCACGCAGACGCAGAACATAGTCATGAGCCTCTTGGTCTTCTTATCGAAGGCCCCGTCTTCCATCATTACCCTATCTGTGATGAGGAGTGTGTCGATAAACGATGGATCCAGCTCGTTGATTGCCCTGAGATTGTCCAGCGCGTATCCGCCTATGCCTGAGCACATCTGTCCGAACATATTCATCTCACACTCCCCTCCATTTCTTAGCACTGTTCTTAAGTCGTGCTATCAAAAGTGAGAGGAGATGGTTAACCGTTACCCTTGAACAGACGATATTTAAAGACTGTTGACCACGGAGGGGATTCTAAACACACTACCCGACATGTCGTACGGCGCCCCGTTGTGGAACCCCTTGTGGACGGCGTCTAGGAGCACGTCCTGGTTCTCCTCAGTGTTGGTGACGAGTACCAATGATGAGTGGTCCAGGGCCACCCTCTTGTCGATCCTCCAGCAAATCCTGCTGGCGGCCAGCATGCATGTCAGTACCCCGGCGTAATCCCAAGGGGACAGCCTGATCTCGAAATACAAGTCGACGTCGCTCTCAATCAGCATGGACAGCTCCACTACAGTCGTACCGATACGCCTGATATCGTTTATCCTCAGGTACAGCGACTCCGTAGCTCTAAACACACCCGGGGCCAGAGACTTCTCGTAGCAGTACCACATGATACTAAAGATACAGTCTTCCAGCGGCTGTCCGATACGCGAATCAGAGCGCCGTCCCTCCACATACCCCTTCCTGATCTCGGAGCAGCACATCCTGCTGGTGAAGGGGTTGTGCACCACGCCGATGAACGGCTCCCGTCCCTCAGCAGCGCCATGAAGATACCAACTTCGAAAATGCTCCTGAAGAAATTCATAGTCTCGTCGATGGGGTCCACGATCCAGATGTAGCTATCCTTCAGCACAGGGCGTCGTCGCCTTTCTCCCCGACAAAAGAGAACCCCGGAACTAACTTCGTGAGCTTGGACCTGAGAAACTTCTCATTCTCCTCGTCAGCGGAGGTGACCACATTCTCCCTAGAACCCTTACTCCTGAGCGATGACACGTGGGCGCCGCCCACGAACCTGCCAGACTCCCTCACGATGTTGACTATCCTTCCAAACACGGCACCTCCATCGATCCGTTTTTGTAATATGTTGTATACGCATACGCGTATGTTGCGCTCCCGAGCATGGACGAAGCCGGAAAAAGGTTAATCAACGGTGGCGGGGATTGATCGCGCATAACAGCAACGATCCTCGACGAATTCATGTAGAATCTCGCCTCCTCCAAAAATGTATTATCAACAAAAACTGCTAGGTTCTAATCATTTTTAATGATCGTAACAAAAAAAGTCATGGAACACATGATCAACGAATTCATGAACCTAATGGAACCCAAAGGCATCCAGTACATTCACTTCATTCCAGAGAAGATTGTCTCCCCCCCCCCCCCCCCCCCCCACCCCCCCCCTCGCCAGCGATCCACCCCAAGACACC
>CAZIJM010000130.1:2935-4059 GCA_964539695.1 uncultured Methanomassiliicoccales archaeon
AGCCTATAGGAACCCAAAGGGCCCCCGCAAATTCCCCTCTTCCCGAAAAAACTTGCCTCCCCCCCCCCCCCGGATATACTCAAGTACCTAGCTAGGAAGCCCGCTAAGGACAAGATCTAGATCTACGACCACTCGTGGTACTCTCTCGTCATCGCCAACACCAACAAAGGGGAACACGGAGCAACTCCAAAAACTGACCAGGAACTTCGAGAGGTATCTCATCAACAGCGTCATCGTGGTCAAGTTCTTCCTGAACATCTTCGACTTATAGATACCGTGGCTGGCAAAATGGCCAAGCGCAAATACTGAACATTCCTGACGGATAACCACATCGACCCCGAGAAGTAAAGGGACAAGCTGGTGACATCTATGATCGCCTCTATCAACACTCCCTACGCGCCCTAGAACATTATCAACATCCAGGACATCTACCTGACCATGAATATGATTGTGCGCACGTTCATGGACAGGGCCGAGCATTATTCCAACCATCCGTTGGCCTCAGACCTCAACATCATGAACATCTCCTTCCCTAATTCCAGAGAGGACGTCAATCTGACTAGAGAGACCAAAAGCTATAAGATCGAGCTGGTAGCCTTTCTGAGAACATGGCCAGGTTTCAGTTGAGACTGGCTAAGTCTGGAAGGTCCATGGTACTGATGTTCGAGAAGTGGGACACCGCCGGTAAGGGAGAGAGCATCAATATATTGGTCCACGTCCTGAACTCCAAAGGGTACAATGTGGTGCCGGTGGCCGCCCCCGTGAGAGACGAGATGGTGCACTCATATCTCTGAAGATTCGCCATCAACATGCCCAAAGCCGGGCACATTGTGATCTTCAACTGCTTCTGGCAGGATAATGGTGGAACCTATTGATGGATTTGCACTTATAAGGAGTATCAGCACTTCGCAAGGGAAATCGGGGCCTTCGAGAGGCTGATCACCGAATCCGACGGCATCGTAATCAAGTTCTGGATGAAGATCTCCTTGGAGAAACAGTTAACTCGCTTCAACGTCCGCATCACCAACCCAGTTAAGCGTGATTTCCCACAACTTTTTATGATTACATCGGTACTTGGGAATCGCATAGAGGGACTTCAGGCCGAACAGCTTGTAGACCACGTT
>CAZIJM010000131.1:0-4029 GCA_964539695.1 uncultured Methanomassiliicoccales archaeon
ACGAATGCCTTGTATATCGCAAGATTCACACGCCATAAATCAATCCAACTCAATTCCTAGTTATTCAAGTTTCAATTATTGAATCATATAAGAAAGCGGTGAGCGCACCATCCAGATTCATAAATAATCCCCGTCAGCCGAAGCGGACCCTGAACAACATGAGCCAGATCGCGGCAGGGGACCATTACGCTAACCTTTTTTGTGAACTTATCGATACCATCTGTATGCCGGCCGATGTTAAGAATCTGGAGCGTGCGATCGTCTCCGCCATCAAGAACAGTGTTGAGGATCAAGACGTAGCCGTATCGTTCTCCGGGGGGCTTGACTCCGGACTCATCGCCGCTGTGGCCAAGGACTACGCCAAGTCGGTTACGCTTTACACGTCCGGTAAAGACCAGTCCTACGATGTCATAATGGCCCAGAACATGTACGAGAGGCTCGGGCTCCCTTGGCACTACATACCGATCACCAAGGACAACATTGAGGCCAGACTCAGGGAAACGATCTCGATCACCAAAACATCTAACCCCCTAACGCTCTCCTTCGAGCTCCCCCTGTTCTTCGTGTGTAGGACTGTCCATGAAAAGTTCATCCTGGGCGGGCAGGGGTCGGACGAGCTGTTCTACGGATATAACAAGTACATCGGGATGTCTGATGACGAGCTAATCAAGACCAGGAAGGCAGACCTTTGGAAGCTTATCTCGTCCACTATCCCCCACGAGACCATTGTGGCTGATCACTTCGGCAAGAAGATCCTCTATCCCTACATGGACCCCATTGTGACCATGCAAGTTAATGCTATGAACTTAAAGGACCTCAAGCCCATGAACGCAGACTCTAGAAAGATGGTGCTTAAGCAGGTGGCCAGGAACCTCGGCTACCCGTTCATTGCCGAGAAGAGGAAGAAGGCAGCCCAGTACGGATCCGGAACCATGGACCTGGTCAGGGAGGTCGCCGCCAACAAGGGCATGACCTATTCAGAACTGGTCAACACCATCTACAAGGAACTCTTCGAGTGAACAGTCTCCATGAGGGTGCGGGCAGGGTCCAAGTCCGTCAGTGAGTACAGCATCCTGGTCCCCACCACGTCCTCTATCTCGTTGAGATAGATTTCCTCCCTTCCAAACACGAAATCGATCCCGATGAACGTCGGGTGCAATCTCTCTGTTATTTTGTCTATGATCCCACTGCAGATGTCCGGTATTCCGCATGGTTCCGCCCTCCCTCCGCAGCTGAAATTAGCCCTGAAATCGGAGTCCGACGAGCGCATCACGCATGCCAAGACCTCCCCGTCAAGCACGTAGGCGCGCATGTCTCTGCCAAGAATGGGAGCCACCTGCTGGATTATCGGGTCCCTGATCCTACCGCATAGCTTCTCAACCTCTTTAAAGTCCTTGGCCATGAACACCTCCGAACCGCCATGGCCTGAACGGGACTTGACAACCCATGGCGGTCCTGGCGGGAATGGCTCTCCTGGGAGGGAGCACAGCAGGTGTGGGATCCCTAGCTCGTTGATGAGACGGTACGTGGCCAACTTGTCGTTGCAAATCCTGCAGATTTCGCTGCTATTGAAGACCTGAGCTCCGGAGAACTCCAGTCTTTTGGAAACATCCGGGTCGCGCACGCGGGAGACCACGACGTCAGGGACCCCTTCTATCGAATCAGTGGTAACTATCTCCGTCTTTATTCCCAACGAACGCCCGGCATCTGTCAGCTCTTTGGCGAAAAAGCGATTGCGCTCCAAGTCAGCGGGGTCATATAGAATCCAACAGATCATACCGGTCTCCGGTCACGATATCGCAAGCGCGCCTGAGTATGTCGTAGGACACATCCTTACCGGTGCAGTCCTTCAAATTTTTAATGTGGGCATTGGAGTTGACCTCACAGACCGCAGGGCCGTCCGGGGTCCGGATGATATCGACGCCGCAGAATTCCGCCCCCACGACTATGGCGGCCATCTCGGCGAGGCACTTCTCCTCGCGGGTCGGGTTGTACCTCCTCATCCTCCCGCCGATAGTGACGTTAGACCTGAAGTCGCTCTCAGGCCCCCTCCTCTCGACGGCGGCCACGACTTTCGCCCCCACGACCTCCAGGCGAATGTCGGTGGCAGAGCACTCCACGTATCTCTGGAGAATCCTCGGAACGTACGGGCCGGACAGTTCGCGGGCCAGAGACTCCATGTCCAGCACCAGCCTAACTTGTTGTCCGAAGGACCCGAATCTGTCCTTCACTACCATGGGGAAGCCCAGGGCGTCCGCCGCACGGTTCAGGAATCTGGGATCGTCGCCGTAGTCGGAGAAGGACATGGGGCATGCGATAGTGTCTATCGATGGGATGTCCCACTCGGCCAAAGTCAAATGGGTCATGGCCTTATCGTCACAGATGGCTATGCATCTGGAACTATTCAGCACTAGGTGCCCAGCAAGTTCCAGGTTGCGTGCCAAGGCTACGTCTTTGTCCCAGAAAAGAATGAAGTCTGTGTACTTCTGATCCAGGGGACCCTTAGCTCCGATGCCAAAGGCGAGCTCTGCATTGGTCATCGCTCTCGTTTCGATGCCCATGTCGGAGGCTGCATCGAGGATCATCTGCTCCGGCTCGGAGAACTTACCGCCGCGGAGGTAGGTATTGGACACGAACACTGCCCACATGCCCATGGAATCTCTACGATAGGTTTTAAAGAGTGTCAGTCATCAGAAGCGACGGAGATTGTTTTGGATCCAGATGGGAACATAGAATGGCTCGATGGGCTTTCTAGGAGGGGAGTCAAGCCGGGTCTGGAGAACACGGAGGAGCTTTTGAGGCGCATCGGGGACCTCCGTGAAGGAATACGGTACGTTCACGTGGCTGGGACCGACGGCAAGGGGTCGGTCTGCGCCATGGTGGAGTCAATCCTGAAGGCATCCGGCCTGCGCGTTGGGGCATTCACTTCGCCGTTTATAATGACCGTGAACGAATGTATCCGCATGGACGGAAAGGAGATCCCCAATAAGGACTTGATCCTGCTGATCGGGATCGTCAGGCCCCACGTAGAGGCCATGGCCGTCGAGGGCAGGGAGTGCACCAACTTTGAAGTACTTACTGCTATCGCCCTAAAGTATTTCTCCCTGGTTTCCGTGGACATTGCAGTCGTCGAGGTCGGCATGGGTGGAAGGCTGGATAGCACCAACGTTATCACCCCAGTGGTCTCGGTGATCAATAACATCGACATAGATCATACCAAGTACCTCGGCAACACCATAGAGGAGATCGCCCTGGAGAAAGCGGGTATCATGTGCCCGGGTGTCCCGTGCATTACTATGAACCCGGACCCAGTGTATCGTATCCTGGAGGGCCATGCACAGAAGATCGGATGCCCCATGGTTCGCGTCCTGGACACAGACGTTCAGGTTATGGCCAGCTGGCCGGACTGTGTGGACATGGTATACCAGGACGAAATGTACACAGTCGCTCTTCCCGGGAGGTATCAGGCCAGGAACGCATCCCTTGCGATAGAGACTGTCAAGATGTTGCCCGAGTTCAATGATCTGATTTCCGACCACGTAGCGGAGGGCCTAGAGTCGGTGTCGTGGCCATGCAGGATGCAGAAGCTCCTGGCCGAACCAGTCATCGTCGACGTGACTCACACCAGAAATGGTGCCAGGTGCCTGCACTCTGACATAGAAGAGATTTACGGCAGAGTGGTCTTGGTTCTAGCGATGCTCAGCGACAAGGACATCGACGGGGTGGCGCGGGAGCTAGTGCCGGTGGCCGATAGGGTCTACGCTGCCTCCCCGAACACCAAAAGATCGGCACCCGCCCAGCATGTCGCTGAGGCTCTTTCCAAGTACGGCCGCGTGGACGGCGTGTTCTCTACGGTCGGCGAGGCTATGAGCACCGCACTTGAAGAGAGGGGCGACCAGAACGTGCTGGTGACCGGATCCTTTCGTACGGCAGAGGATGCATTAAGATGGCTTCAGAGTAGATTTGCGAGATCTTGAATATACTTTCGAAGGACTACAACCAGGGCGCCTACCCCGGGAGGAACTCAGA
>CAZIJM010000132.1:0-4012 GCA_964539695.1 uncultured Methanomassiliicoccales archaeon
GACATTTTCGGAGCGGCTAGACGGCGTACAGAAGCCGGGACCCTTGGTCCCGGCCGACCGCGACGCCACAAGTGAAAATCGAGGTATCTTTTCGAGAGACACGAACAATCAGTAGAAATTAGCGTTCGCGCTCGCGTGCACACGCGCTTATATGTACGTGTATAGATATTGACTGACAAACTCAAGGTATATACATTCAGTGTACCTTGTAGTATAAAATTATATTTACAAATGAAATTAAGTATTTTAAAATGTTAAATCTAAAATGTCAAAAAACTAAAATATTTAGGTATAAACATTAATCAAAATGATGTGTAAGGATGGACAAGATAGAGGTGCAGATACAATCGAATCCGGGAACTCGGGGTCACATTTCCTAGAGTGACGTTTTTGAGAACTGTGGTAATCTAGCTGTCCCAGACTATTGCCATCACATCGTTTAGATTCGTGAGCAAGTCATTCCCAATACTGACGACTGCGTTCTTAGGTAAGAGAATGGCCTCATATGCCGTGAAATTGTCGTTTATTGTGGATGTCACAATATAGCCGCTCTCTGCGGTGATATTGCCCATAAAGCTGTCACAGTCTTCTAGGACGATCGTGAGGGTCCCCCAGTACATCAGGATATTCGACGCACTGACCGGTTCATAGTAGGTGACCATGTTCTCCGATTTGCTCTGACCTATTGCTAGGTCCCCTCCTCTGAAGTTTGTAAAGTAGAAGTCGTCGTTGATGATGGCGGTGACACTCCCTATAAGGGCTGAGGATTGGATTGTGAAAATGGAACCGTTGTAGACCCTGTACTTGCTGGATTCGATGTTCACATATGCGAGAGGGACCCCATGCATGGTTCCCCCCGTTGAGAGTCACGTTCGCAAAAGAACTGCTGGATGTGGCACTTATGCAACCGTAAATCTCCCCGCCAGCTATGATGATTCCGACATTGAATGTACTTGTAAAAAATGCATTAACTCCCTTGAACTTACCATATGTGTTCATAGTAATTTTTTGCTGGTTATGACCGCAGACCCGGTAGCATTCAAATGGATTACAGCACCAGCATTGCCATTAGTGTCCAAATTGGTCGAAATGAGTTCTCCACCTTTAATTTCGCATTTGGAAGTGGCAGTCATCAGGTCTATGCAACACGATTCCAATTGATGGAGCTTTTGGTCGTATACAACCGTTATCGAAGTAAAGCGTCGCTCCTGCGCCGACACGGACAAAGCTCAGGACACCGCCATCGGCTTTGATCTTCCCATCCTGATATCACTGCCGTCCTTAATGGTGACCTGGATAGGAGGAGAAACACCATCAGTGACTACGATGCCGTATGACGACTTATTAAAGGTCAGAATATGCTCGTTCAAATCCCATATAAACTGGACAATGATACTCCACTAGCCTGTTATAATGTCGCTGTTCAGTGTCATCATCGATTTATCGGTGTTCGCATAGGCGATGGTTTCCTCGATATCGGTGAATGTCGTTGATAAGTTATCCATGGTGACGGTGGACACGATTGTAGTACTCGATTCATCATTGCCCTCAACAGCTGAGACCTCCTCGATAACGGTTGCCATGACGATAACCACTATGATGAATGCGCAAAGGACCACCGGCCCTTTAGTTGCGTAGTATGCATTGTTCTGTGATATGATCATTATTTAACATTCTAATAGTATATTACTTAATCTACATATAATCAAGATTAGTAAATTTAAACAGATATGAACTTGGATTAGAAATCATATCACTCGAACATCTTTTTACATATGACATGAAGAACCATACAGACGAGATCCTCGGCTAGAAGTACACGATATATCTTTTGCTCCTCATCACCAATAGGGGTGAGATCAAGCACACAGATTTCAACAGGAACGATTGAACCCTACTAACAAGTGCCTGAACACACTCTTCGATAACGAATTAATCAGCAAGAGGAGGCGCGGGAAAAGATACGACATCGCACTGTGCTCACTGACCCCCGAGGGTGTGCGTGGTCTACACCATCTGACCAGAATTGAGGAGATTCTCGGCGGCAGGATTGACTTAGAGTCAGAGAAGTCATTTGAGATACTGGTGAACGGAGACCGCCCCAGTTATGATCATCTCCGGTTTATTTACCCGGCATGAGGAGAAAGGAAAACGCTGGACTGGCCAGATGCACCAGGTGGTGAGGCAATACGATGACAGAGTCATCAGGACGGTGGCCGCCGGGAAGAAGCTGTAGATCACGGAACTGGACCGGAGATCGACCACGAAAAACCAACCAAGAACCAGAGGAAACTTAAGGGATACCTCGATAAGGACTGCATGGTCTATGAGACCATGGCGTTTATAATATTTCTTGACGAGGACGAGTTCCAGAGCATTATCAAGGAGATGGCGCCCGGACTTATAGTGGACTTCGACCTTGTCCCGCGCTCAATGGTGAACGCCAACAGAAGGGATTTCTCGGAGATCGACCTGAGAATGGAGAACATAACCACCGTGTATGTCGACGACATCTTGAAGATCGTGGTCGGGAACTGCGAGTACCTAGGGCGTCTGGGTCCAGTTGCTGTCATGCGATCATCACAGATAACTTTAATAATAAGGATGGACTCACAAGTCACAATAGCCTCGTAGTGTAGTGGTCAATCATGTGGGACTCTGGATCCTGCGACCTCAGTTCGAATCTGAGCGAGGCTACCATTCATCATTTTCACCTATGCTCCCCTCAAGGTCGCCACCTTATGAACTGCCGTCTCTATATCTGCGCCCGTCCCAATAGCCAGTATTCGAGCTCGAGCCTCCGGACAGGTTGGCGGAACCCATATTATATTGTGACGGCATGGAGGCCCAGAGGATTATACATGATCAACAGAGACAAGGTTCTGGGCAACCTAAAGAGGTATAACCTCAGGAAGGCCAAAATCGGGGTTATCGCATCCCACTCTGCCCTCGACATCTGTGACGGAGCCATTTCCGAGGGATTCAGAACCGTGGCAGTATGCCAGAAGGGCAGGGATGCCACATTCTCCAGGTACTTCAAGGCTCAGAGAGACCCGCAGGGAAATATAATCCGCGGAGTAGTCGACGAGCCGGTTGTCCTAGATAAGTTCAGTAGCATTCTGAAACCCGAGGTTCAAAGGAGCCTCATGGACAACAACGTCCTGTTCGTGCCTAACAGGTCCTTCGTTTCATACTGCGACATCGACACCGTGGAGAACGACTTCGTCATACCTATGGTGGGCAGCAAAAACCTCCTCAGATCGGAGGAGAGGGGCGATGAAAGAGACTACTATTGGCTGCTGGAGCAGGCCGGAATGCCCTTCCCCAAGAAGATTGAAAAGCCTGAAAACATCGACGGTCTTACCATCATCAAAGTCCACCACAAGATCAAGAAGCTCGAGAGAGGTTTCTTTACTGCCAAGGACTACGACCAGTTTGTGGAGAAGTCCACCGAGTTGATCAGGCAGGGCGTCATCGAGAAAAACTTCCTGGAACACGCCAGGATGGAGCAGTACATCATCGGTCCGGTGTTTAACTTAGATTTCTTCTACTCCCCGCTGGAAGAAAAGGGTGAGAAAGTAGAGCTCCTGGGAATCGACTGGAGGTTCGAGACCTCCCTGGACGGCTATTGCAGGCTCCCCGGCAAGCAGCAGGTGGAGCTGGAGGAGGACGGCATCATCCCCGAGTATACTGTGTGTGGGCACAACTCCGCAACCCTGAGGGAGTCCCTTCTGGACAAGGCCTTCGTGCTAGCCGAGAAGTACGTCACGGCCACCAAGAAGTTCTACGACCCTGGGATCATCGGGCCGTTCTGTCTGCAGACCTGCGTCGACAAAGACCTGAACTTCTACATCTACGACGTCGCACCCAGGATCGGTGGCGGCACCAACATCCACATGTCCGTTGGTCACCCCTACGGGAACACCCTCTGGAGAAGGGACATTTCCTCCGGGAGGAGGCTCTCCATGGAAGTCCGCAGGGCCATCGAGCAGGAACGCATCGAGGAGATCAT
>CAZIJM010000133.1:0-4002 GCA_964539695.1 uncultured Methanomassiliicoccales archaeon
CGACGACGTTTATGTCATCGACCCCGGTCATCGGGGTGTTGCTTACCACCTGGAGCTCGAACAGTTCAACCGCCTTGAGCGTTTATTGTTAAGCTGATATATTAATTTTGTATTGTGTCGATATTAAAAGAGCGTTATAACCTTTAATTCAGTTCACACCAGGTCCTTAAGACGGTCGATGGCTAGCAGGACGCTGGCGGTCGGGATAACGCGAGACACCGGAATGGACAGGATCTTCTCGATCGTCGGGGCCACGATCGGGGCACAAACCACCGCCAATGCACCATCGCGCTCCGCGCGGACCGCGGCGATGATCGCATCCTCCATTGTGGACACGGGGTACTCCCTGATGCTCACGGTAAACCCGTCCATGTCTATGGACTTGGGGAGATTCTCCAAAACAGTGGTGAAGGCGATGACCGCAATGAAGTGAGAATCCTCCGGCTCCATCAGGATCTTTAACGACTTGATCACTTGGCGCACGGTGCGCAAATTGGGCTCGCGCTTATCCTCTAAGATCTTGTACATGGTGCTCTGCGAGATGCCCGAGAGCTGACAGAACTCGTTCAGGGACATGTTAAGCTCGTCGTCTAGGATGCTGCGAAAAGCCTTCTGGAACCCACCGTCCTCTCTGAGCATCCCCGTTATCAGATCAGATACCGTCATCGGATACCCTCCTTGGCGAACGCTGCCGCTTTGGTTCCAGCGACACACCCCTGGCCCACAGCCTTCGCAACCTGCCAGGGCCTGCCGGTAATGTCACCACATGCGAAGACCCCCGGAACGGAGGTCTTGCAGTCGCAGTCCACCTTGATAATGTCGTTCATCTCCGGCATGACGTCTAGGTCCATAGCGAGGTCCGCGGAAGACCTGGCCCCCAGCTCAATAAACACGCCGTCCGTCGGGATCACAGTGCCGTCCTCCAGCTCCAACGCCTCCACGCTCGATCCTCCCAGGATCGTCCTTGGCCTAGTGCTGTATATCCTCACCCCCGCGGTCTTCACTTTTTCGACCAGGACAGGATTGGCCTGGACATCCCAGGCGACCCATGAGGTCTCCGACGCGAATCCGGTCATTATCTCCGCAGACACGGCGGCCTCCGACTCGTTCCCCACGATGACCACCCTGCGGCCCTTGTAAAAATTACAATCGCATACTGCGCAGTAGCTGACTCCCTTACCAAAGAGCTCCTTCTCCCCCGAGATGCCCAACTTCCTCCTGGAGATGCCGGTGGCGATGACCACCGCTTTGGCCGAGTACTCGGTGCCATCCTCTAGGGTGAGAGCGAAGTGACCGCCCGACCTGGAGGCGGAAATCACATTCTGTCCGATAAACACCGCACCGGTGGACTCGGCCTGGCGGATACCCTCTGCTATGAGGACGTCCCCTGGGATCCTACCGGTCCCGAAGTAGTTGTCCATCTCTATTCCTGAAGCCGCACTGGCAGACGACTTCCCCGCGACGGCCACAGAGGCCCTGCGCTTCGAAGCGTGGATCGCCGCTTGGATGCCGGCGGGACCGGAGCCTATGATGAAGACGTCGGCTTCCATCAGAGACCGCCGACGTACTTGAGAATGTCTTCTTTAGGCCTGAGTCCGACCAGCGTATCGACTAGAACCCTGTCCTTGAACACCAGAAGGGTGGGGATGGCGTTGATGTTAAACCTGACTGCGATGGACTGGTTCTCGTCAGTGTTGAGCTTGGCTATGCCCGCCTTGCCGGAGAGATCGTTGGAGACCTCCTCGATTATAGGCCCCATGCGCCTGCAGGGTCCGCACCAGGGAGCCCAGCAGTCGATGATTGCGATTTGGTTCGACTCGATGAATGAGTCGAAGTTAGACTCGTTGAGTTCTATGACCATGCTAATCAGTCCCGTATCTATCTACGACTTAAATAATAGGTTTGAGGATCTCGAATTAGATCGAAGGACCTGGCCAACGGAAGGTCCGGATACTGCCCGATCCTGTCTGGAATAACGTCGAGGTCCTCCCCGTAAAACTCCGAAAGTTCTTTGTGAAGGGCCCCTATCCTGTCCGCGCCACGGTCCGCTCCCTTGTTTCTGAGTTTTTCCACTGAGTGTGTGTGCTTGACGACCTTGTTGTCGCTAACCATATTATCCGCATGAGCGACGATCTTCTCCTCGAGAGTTTTCGGCATGTAGTCACCAGGCGGCAGGCCCATCTCCTCCACATCCTGGTTGTCCAGGCCGGCGCCAGTGTGCTTACGGACAATCTCTACGACAGCCTGGGGCAGCCTGTGTCCCTGAACAATTTGCGACCCAATGTACGCGTGCATTATAGAGTGGTCCACCGCGCGTCCAATGTCATGCAGCAGCGCTCCAGCCTTCACCAGGCCCATATTGGCCTGATCAATATGCAATGCGATCTCCACCGCTACCGCCTCGACGGTGCAGCAGTGGATGATGACCCTACGCTTGCATCCAGCCTCGAAGAGCAGCTCGACACAGTCCTTCTCATCTGGGATACTTGACAATGGTCTTCCCCCTCTCGTTGGGAATCACCTTCAACTCTCCTTCGCGGTCCGCATAGAGCGCCTCACCTCCGGTAAACCTGTCCAAAAAGATAGCTAGGGCAGCGATCTCTGAATGTGGCTGGTTACCGACCGAGATATTGAAGTCACCCCTCTGATAGACCTCTAAAGGGACTTTCTCGGCTCCCACCACGATCATAATATCCTTGTCGCGCGGGATCCTAGGAATGGCTTCATCGACCCTCTGACCATACATAGTTAAGTGTATGACGACCCCGTCGAAGTCCCTGACGATCTCCTTCCAACTCACTCCCGTACGGATGCTGTAGTCGCCGCCGAACCTTTTCACGACGCTGCGGATGTTCTCCTCGAGGGGCGGGTCATTTGTGTCCACATAAATCCCCCTAACCCCGAGGGCCCTAGAGGACAATGCCACGTGTGTGGTCACCCTCTTATCCCTTTGGGGACGGTGACCTATCCTCATTATCCAGATGTCAGACATCGGATTACTCTTCGTGGATAAGTTCGATCCTGTGCCCGCGGTAGTCCATCTTCACGGACCTGCGAACGAGGCTCTTGAGCATCGTAGACGAGAGTCCGAGTGACTCGGCGACGTCGCCGAAGAACCTACCATCCTCTCCAATCTCCTCTAGGATCCTAGCCTCGATGGCCGAGTACTCCTCGTTGCTCATCATGGCGGCCGTGAGGACATCGCTGATCTCGTATACTGGCCATTGGGCGTTGATGCTGAAGGATGTGTAGTATGTGTGATATGATTTCTCAGGGTACCCCCTGTCCTTGGACAGCCAGCGTGTCTCGACCAGCTTCATCTTCTCGAAGAAAATGATAGCGTCCCTGCCTTCGGGACCGTACTTTTGCTCGATCTCATCCGCTGTTCTCCATTCCAAGGTCACCTCCTTCAAAACGTCTCTTTTGACGGATGTATCAACGGACCTGAGCATCGGGACCAGCTCCGACGGCTCGTTGATGACCTTGATTCTATTCATGGACATCCTTCATGTGCTAGAAAGTATATAATGGATAGTTGGCGAGAAACATAGGCCAGAGCCCATCTGGATGTGGTTGTTTCGCAACCATTCGAGAGGTTTCGGGACAGATTTATTCGACATCGAATAGGGTATCTAGGACACAGACACTAGGAGATACCGGAATATCTTTAACTCGAATATTGTTACACAATTCTCCAACACGATTCAATCCACTTGATCTGTCGAATTGATGATTTTATGAATTAAATATCTTGAATCATTATTTTTTAGGTGTAGCATTTTTGATTATATAAAATCTTCGACAAAAATAAATATTAATATAATTATACTAAACGTAATCCACACCAATTACCATGACACGAGCCGAAGTTTGGAAACGCTCCGTTCTGTACGAATAAAATAGGACGGACACCCCCGATAAGATGTTGGTATGATGATAAGTACATATAGTGGACGTCAGGATAAAATAGCCACATCGGCGGCAGAACCCGTCACCGACAAG
>CAZIJM010000134.1:0-3996 GCA_964539695.1 uncultured Methanomassiliicoccales archaeon
GCTCTGCATCGATCTGATAACGTCATTCATCGACTGGCGGTTCGAAATATGATAATCGTAAAGGATTTTTACCTCTAAAGCTCACCCCCATACTGGGCATACTTCAAACAGTCGAACAGGACGAAACCTGTCTGCCAGATTTTTTATCGCATAAACCTGGGCTCGAGGCCTGTTTGCATGATACTCCAGAAAGGCTCTGTCCCCTGCGGCCAGTGCCACTAGCTCCGATATGTGCATTGCGGGGATCCCGCCGGGGTAGGCGTCGAACTTCACCAGACACATGGGGCACCCGACGACGATCCATTCGGCCCCAGCGCACTCCTCCTCTCTCTCGGCCATCAGCGAACCCTCCACGCTAGCACTCTTGCCACAGCAACCCATGGTTTGGTTCACAACCTCGAACCCCATGGCTTCGACAACTGCTCTCATTTCTCTTCTGAACTTCATAGCGGAACATCCGGGCTCGATGGCGACTCTCATGGATCTGTCTATTCTCGGGAGCAAGTCCATGCGGCCGGCCAGGAACTGGATCATGTGCTCGGCATCGACCATGGACAATGTGAGTTCATCGCTACATCCAGCGCATAGCGTCACGATCTTGGCGCCGTTAGCGAAACGGCCCATGGCGGTCCTATAAGACCTGCGTTCGGGTTCGGACATCTCCCTGAACTGCACCGGGTGGAGACAGCATGTGTTGCCCTCCAGCTCCGATGCACCCACACCCATAGCCCGCATGGCGACGGACGTTGCGTAAATCACGTACGGCACTCTGCCCTTAGCCACACACCCGGGCATAACCCTCACATCACCGCCAGTCCACACCGGATTCGGCACGGGCTCAGTGGGGGACATGACGTACCCGGTGTTCCTGAATGTCCCAGACACATGTATGTCCCTCTCCATCGCGATGAGGTCCTTCATCACGATGGCGGGATCGCTCCTCCTACAAACCTCGGAGCAGCAACCGCAACAGATGCAAGAGGACATGTCAGCTTCACCGCCCATCATGACTTTCATGGGGTCTATTCCGCCATGCTTCAACGATGGACAGACCTTGCTGCACTTCCCACAACTGATGCAACGGTTGCGAAACTTCTCGATCTCATCGGAGAGATTCATCATATCACTGTTGGATGAAAAGCGTGCGCGATGTATAAAACGGACTGGTCACGGGTGGAGTGTTGCGCCCGGTACGCCGGTCTTCACCACGTACGGAGTCCCGCCCCTAGAGCTTATGGCCTCACAGACTTTTTCTGGGCGGTCAGTCAAAGCGATCATACATCCCCCACCACCGGCGCCGGTGAGCTTGGCGCCATAGGAGTAGGGCATGGAGGCGTTAACCAGCTTATTGAGTTCGCGGCTAGAAACGCCTAGAATCGAGAGGAGCTTATGGTCGCGGGTCATGAGCCTACCCAGTGCCTCCACATCACTCCTAGCCAGGGCGTCATTGCCTTCCAGGGTGGTCTGCCCTATATCGTCGACGATGTCAAAGGCAAACCTGCTGCGATCCAAGAACCTCTTCACTTTCCCGACCAGGGGCCCGGTGGACGCCCTAATGCCGGTGTTACCTATGACAAAGGTCATGTTCGGGACATCCACATCAGAGACACTCCAGGTCCTCTCTCCACGGGTCACGGTCCACAGGTGCCTCCCCTCTCCCTCAGGAAGGTTCACGGCTATGCCGCCGCCGTGGACGCAGGCGGAGGCGTCCATAGGACTGCCGATGCTCTGCGCGTACAGTTCTGCCTCGTAGGCCTCCTCCACGAGCTTGCTCTCGGTCATGGTGCGGCCATCCCTCTCGGCCAGAGCCAGAGCCAGAGCCACCGACAGCGCGGCAGAGGATCCGAGGCCGGAACCAACCGGGATCTGACTGGACGTCTCAAACTCAAGGGCACCAGTGACACCTCTAGTCAAGTATCTGAGGTGGGGCTGGCGACGGAAGTCTATGCGCTCGCCGTTGATGGTGTTGAACCTGGCGCCCCTGACGGCCACGGACATCCTCAAATCGATTGCCAAAACCACGGCGGGCTTGCCATAGACTACAGCGTGCTCCCCCAAGATGACGAACTTCCCCGGGGCTGATGCCTTGAACCATTCGGATGAGCTCATTCGTCCAGACCGTACCTTCTCATCTCTTCGCAGATGGCATCGTCGGGGGTCCTGCCGCTGAGGCGGGGCTGGGGTATAGACCACCATGCGTCCTCCATGTCATCAAGGCGACGGTCAAAATCCTCGTCACTCTCGCCTTCCATCCGGTCTACTTTTAGGAGCGCCTGACGGAGCTCGCCTATGAGATCCACCTGGTGCTTTTTATTGACAATGCACATGCCAATGTACCTGTCTAGGCAAGCAGCGACCTCTTCCGCAGTGTCCGGTGCGAGGCATTCCATGACCACGTCCAGGACGCTGTTGGCGGTCATCTTGAAGACCAGTTGCCTCTTAGCCTCCTCCGGGAGGTCTTGATCCTCGTTGATGATCTCCATCATCTCCTTACTAAATAGGTCGGAGAACACCGACGTCCTGTTCGGGTTCTTCCCGAAGAGCTGGTTGATATGAGCCTTCTCTTCGCTTTGGTCTGGCTCGTCCCTTCTGAAAAGGGGGGCATTGGAGTTGTATTCGTCGACCATGATTATCTCGCCTCGGCGATTACCTTCGACAATATATCCATTCCCGCATCTATTTTGGCCTCGTCTATGGCATAGGAGAATCTGAGGTGGGCCTCCCCGTATTTCCCGAAAGCGGACCCCGAGGCGCAGATCAGGCCGTTCCTGGTGAGTCTGTCGGCCAACTCAGCCGAAGACAATCCAGGTCGTAGGAGGGGAAGGCGTAGAACGCCCCGCAGGACGCGTGCAGGTACATGCCGGGGAATCTCATTGATCCTTCTGGTGATAAGGTCCCTACGGTTCCTGAACATTATCCTAGTGTTATCCAGGTAAGGACCTATGGGGAAGTGCCGCCAGGATACTGTATATGACCGGCATACTGGAGCTGGCGCAAACGTGGTACTGCATATTGATGAAGATATCCATGAGCTCCTCGTTAGCGCACAGAAAGCCTATCCTCTAACTGATGATAGTCATCATTTTAAAGAACCCGTTAGTCACCACCGAGCACTCTAGGCCGTCCATGAAGGACACGTGCTCTCCCTTGTAAATGAACTAGTTATAGACCTTGTCAGTGAGGATAATAATCCTCCTGTCGCAGGCGATGTCACAAACCCTCTTGCATTTAGAAATGAGCACGCTTCCCGTGAAGTTGGTGAGGGTGTTGACCACAATTATGGAGATCTTCGGGGTGATGAGCGACTGGATGTAGTTGATATCAGGCTGGAACCGACTATCGTCGGTAAACTTAAATTCGACGGTCTTCTCGCCGGTGAGCTCCGTATGGATGCTGTAGATGACAGACCCAGGGCTGGGGTAAGGACCTCGTCTCCGAGGTCCATCATGCTTTAGGCTACTTTCAGTAGAGCAATGGACACGTTGGGCATGACCATAATATTGCCGCCCTCCAGCCTCTCGTACAGAGAGAGTAATAGTCGGCAATGGCACTCTTCGGCTCTGAGATGTCTCGATGGGCCTATACTTGTTGTGTCCGCGGTCATGACCGCGTTCATACTATCGATGGCCTCCATCAGGGAGAGGTCCAGGTCAGGCTCCCTCAGGCCGAAGTTTATCGAACTGGGACCGGCCAGGTCGAACATATTTCTGATATCGAACATCGGTATGTCTACTATTATTTGGCTATCTTCATAGGCCGTCTATCATCGGATATTTAAATTGTGTTAAAAAATTAAATTAATGATTATTTTTATACCCTGCATGGTCACCATATAGTATATGATCGATTTCGACGATGTACAAGAGTTCCTTGGTATGATGATACTTAAATTGGACAAGAAGCAGCGCAGACACATGCTAACAGCACTGTCCGAGATCATCTTGATTTCCCGCAATTTTTTATGACTGCATCGGTGCTTGGGAATCGCATAAAAGG